>DATFFX010000429.1:0-6238 GCA_035249825.1 Gemmatimonadales bacterium
ACACGCCGGCCCTGCCAAAGGTTGCACTCGAGAGTACCAGGGATAGAAAAAATGCAAGAATCGTGCGCTCCTCGCGGTGAGAGCCGCTGTGACAAAGCTGTGCTCTCCTCACCATCGAGGCGGGTAACCTCCGTCACGGGAATCGAATGTCCCAAGGTGTGTTGCGGCAGCGATTGAGGCAGGATCACTTCTTTCAGTTGGGTGTGTTCTTCGTCGCAACGGTGGTCATTGCGGCGGTCTTTGCCCCCTGGCTTGCCCCTTACAATCCGGTCACGGGGGACCTCAGAAACGCCTATTTGATCGAGCCGGGATCCCGGTTCCTCCTGGGTACCGACACCCAGGGACGGGACGTATTGAGCAGGGTACTGTACGGTGCCCGACTATCCCTTTCGGTGGGCCTGATCTCGCAGTCGGTGTCGGTCACACTCGGAGTTCTCCTCGGCCTGCTCGCCGGATACTATGGCCGTTGGGTGGATGCCCTGGTGATGAGGCTGGCGGACATCACTCTGGCGTTTCCCACTCTTCTGCTCCTCATCGCTGTGGCCGCTGCCGTCAAACCGTCTCTGCCGGTGGTCTTCGTGGTGATCGGTGTTGTGGGCTGGGCTGGAATGGCTCGGCTGGTCCGAAGCCAGGTGCTGGTGCTCCGCCATTCAGAGTTCGTGCTGGCTGCCCGGGCGCTGGGCGCCCGAGACCGGCGGGTGCTTCTGCGTCACCTGCTGCCCAATGTCCGCACGCAGGTGATCATCGCGGCTACTCTCGGCATCGCCGGTGCGATCATGGCAGAGGCAGCACTCTCATTCGTTGGACTGGGCGCACAGCCTCCCACCCCGAGCTGGGGCGCCATGGTAGCCGACGGACGCGACCTGCTACGGGTCGCGCCCTGGATCTCGTTTGCGCCCGGGCTGGCTATCGGTGCCGCCGTGCTTGGCTTCAACCTGGTGGGGGACACACTGCGTGAGGCGTACGACCCAAAACTCAGAGATGAGAGATGAAAGAGTGAGAAGTGAGAAAGTGAGAGGTGACCGGTGAACGATGAGCGGGGGGTGTGGGGGACCGGTCATCCTGAGGGAGCAGAGCGACCGAAGGATCTCTCAATGGTGCAAGGAGAGATCCTTCGCTGCGCTCAGGATGACAGGAGTCTTGATTTGGCTGCGCTTCGGAGCCAGGAGTTCCCGTGGGCCGACGAGACCACGTATCTCAACAACGCCAGCATCGGCCCGCTGCCGGAGCGGACCCGGTTGGCGCTGGAGACGTTCAACCGAAAACGTGCTGCTCCATTCCAGTTGCCCGACCGGGACCTCTTTGCCACCATGGCTGAGTCACGGAGGCTCGTGGCCCGGCTGATCGGCGCATCACCCGAGGAGATTGGACTCACCCTCAATACTGGTTTCGGCTTGAGCCTCGCGGCTCGCGCCCTTCCCCTGAAGCCCGGCGACATCGTGCTGACCAGCGACCGGGAGTTCCCGGCCAACGTGTATCCCTGGATGATGCTGAAGGACAGCGGGGTCGATCTCGAGCTCGCCCCGACCACGCCTGAGGGCTGGCCCGACGAGGCGCACCTGCTGGAACGGCTGCAGGACCCGAAGGTGCGAGTGCTCGCCATTTCGATGGTGCAATTCAGCAACGGCTACACCGTCGATCTTGCACGGCTGTCAGCTGCAACCAGAGCCGCAGGTACATACCTCGTCGTTGATGCGATACAGGGCGTGGGTCAGGTGCCACTGAATCTGAGAGAGACTCCAGTCGACGTGCTCGCCTGTGGAGCACAGAAGTTGCTGCTCTCGCCCTGGGGATCAGGGTTCGTGTATGTCCGGCAGGAGCTGATCAGGCAGCTGCGACCCTCGGTGACGGGATGGATGGCCTTCGAAGGGACTGACGATTTCACCCGGCTCACTCTCTATGATGATACCCTGCGGGGAGACGCCCGCCGGTTCGAGATGATCACCCTGCCGTATCAGGAGTTCGCGGGAATGAACGCGTCGCTCGGGCTCCTGTTCGAGACCGGGATCTCTGCCATCGCGGACCACCTCCGGGCATTGCAGTCACCGGTGCTCGAGTGGGCTGCGCGGCGGGGCGTGAGAGTGGTCTCCCCTCTCGGACCCCAAGCGTCTGGCATCGTCTGCGTGGCTCCGCCTGATGTCGGTCGCGCGTTTCGCGCTCTCAAGGCGGCTCGCGTCATTTGCGGTATGAGGGAGGGGGCCATTCGCCTCAGCCCGCACCTGTACAACACCGTCGCCGAGATGGAGCGGGTGGTCGATATACTGGAGGAGTCATGAACCCGTTTGCTGAAATGCTTGCGACCGGCTATGCCACCGAGGAGCCGGCGGTGGTCATCGGCGCTGCGCTCGAAGGAACGCAGGTCCACCTGGAGCCCAAGATTCGGCTTCCCCTTTCGATGACGAACCGCCACGGTCTCGTTGCCGGTGCTACCGGTACGGGAAAGACCAGGACGCTCCAGTTGCTCACCGAACAGCTCTCGGACCACGGGGTTCCGGTATTCGTGGCTGATATGAAAGGCGACCTGTCGGGTCTTGCCGTGCCGGGTGAGGCCACGCCGCGCGTCAGCGGACGATCGAGCGACATCGCCTGGGATTGGAGGCCGAAGGGTGTACCGGTCGAGTTCGTCAGCCTGACCGGTGCCCTGGGCGTTCAGCTGCGCGCGACAGTCAGCTCGTTCGGACCGCTCCTGCTTGGGAAGGTGCTCTCGTTGAACGAGACACAGACCAGCGTGCTGACCATGGTGTTCAAGTACAGCGACGATAATCAGCTTCCCCTGCTCGACTTTGCCGATCTCAGAGCCGTGCTCCACTTTCTCAACTCGGAGGAAGGCAAGCCCGCCCTGGAGCAGTACGGTGGGATGTCCGGAGCCTCCGTGGGTGTCCTGCTGAGAAAAATGGTGGAGCTGGAATCGCAAGGCGCCGAGCGGTTCTTCGGCGAGCCCGAGTTCGACGTGAAGGATATGCTGCAAACCACCTCCGACGGGCGCGGCGTCGTGACCTGCCTCGAGCTGCCCGATGTGGCAGACAAACCAAAGCTCTTCTCGACATTCATGATGTGGATGCTGGCCGAGTTGTATCACAACCTGCCCGAGGCAGGTGATCTGCCCAAACCGAAGCTGGTATTTTTCTTCGATGAGGCTCACCTCCTGTTCGACGATGCTCCCAAGGCGTTCCTCGACCAGGTCGAGCAGGTCGTACGGCTCATTCGCTCCAAGGGCGTTGGGGTGTACTTCGTGACTCAAACCCCGAAGGATGTCCCGAAAGACGTTTTGGCTCAGCTCGGCAACCGAATACAGCATGCCCTCCGGGCGCACACCCCGGACGATGACAGGGCACTGAAGGCTACGGTCAGAACATTTCCCAAGACCTCCTTTTATGATCTCGAGGAGACGCTCACCTCGCTTGGTATCGGCGAAGCCGTAGTGACCGTGCTCAACCAGCGCGGTGTTCCCACCCCGGTGGTCGCAACCCGCCTGATCCCACCGGGGTCACGCATGGCTCCACTCAATCCAGAGGAGCTCCAGGCCGAGTTACGCGAATCCATGCTGCTGCCAGAGTACGGTAAAGCGGTGGACCGGGAAAGCGCGCGCGAGATGTTGGCCGCAAGGATGGAGCGGACTGCTCCCCAGGGCGACGCGGCTGAAGCGGCGCCGCGGCCGGAAACGAGACGTGGAAAGACGCTGGCTCAGGTTGCCGCGGGGGCGCTTTCCACATCCATAGCGAGAACGGTGGGCCGAGAGATTGTTCGCGGGCTCTTCGGTTTGCTCGGCGCCAAGCCGCCACGCCGCACCGCTCGGCGGAGCCGTTGGTAAGCGAGCCTCACCGCCGGAGCTCTCCAGGGTGGTTTCTCCTGCGCTGCTCCCGCCTGGATCGGGCAGCCAGGGGCACTGGGCTGAGGCCCTGAGGCTGAGCGCAAGGGGTGAGGTGGGGGGGAGTCGGCGCTTGAGGCCGGAGGGCTCGGTCCAGGGCCGCTGGCCGACGTGAGGCGGGCTAGGCCGTCACTCAGGGTTCCAGCACGACCCGTACGTAATTCTTCTTACCCTTCCGCAGGATCACGTAGCGTTCGTCTGCCGAACCCTGGAGATCGGCTTCGGTCAGCTCGCGATCGATTGTCTTGATCGGCTCATCATTGACATAAAATCCTCTGCCCTGAATGCCGCGCCGGGCGTCGGCTTTTGAGGTGGCGAGTTTGCTTTCGACCAGTAGCGCCACTACTGAAAGCTCCTTCAGCTTACTGCGGGACACCCTGACGGTGGGTGCGTGTCCGGTGAGCACGACTTCTCCTGTTCCGGGAGTCACAGTCACACCACGTCCTTCGAAGAGAGCACGGCTGGTTTCCCTGGCCTGGTCCGCCTCATCCGCCCCATGCACTCGCGTTGTGACATCCATACCGAGTCGCCACTGAGCTAATCGTTTTCCCGGATCCCGGGCATGCTCCGCCATTGTGCCGGCGATGTCGTCCAGCGGCAGAAAGGTGAAGATTTTAAGGTATCGCTCCACGTCCCGATCCTCGGTGTTGATCCAGAACTGCAGAAATTGATAGGGACTGGTTCTCGCCGGATCGAGCCAGATGTTGCCGGCCTCGCTCTTACCGAACTTGGCACCTGCCGCTGTCGTGACCAGGGGAAAGACAAGGCCGTGGGCCTGGCGTCCCTCACGCTTCCCGATCAGCTCGATTCCCGCCGTGATGTTCCCCCACTGATCGCTGCCCCCGATCTGCAGCTCGCAACCTTCGGTACGGAACAAGTGCCAGAAGTCGTAGGCCTGGATGGCCATGTAACTGAACTCAGTAAAACTGAGTCCGGTCTCCAGCCTGGTGCGCACACTCTCCTTTTGCAGCATCCAGCTGATGGTCAGGTACCGTCCGGCATCGCGCAGAAAGTCCATGAGGGGCAAGCTGCGCAGCCAATCGGCGTTGTTCCTGAGCCGTGCGGTGTTGGGTTCCGAACCCTCGAAAGTCAGGAATCGGCTCAGCTGCTCCCGGATCACGGCCGCGTTTCGGTCAACCTGCTCCGGTGACAGCACAGGGCGCTCGCTGCGCTTGCCACTCGGATCGCCGACCAGCCCGGTCCCGCCCCCGATCAGAATGATGGGCGTGTGTCCGAACCGCTGGAGCCAGGCAGCGCCAACGACCGGGATCAGACTACCGACGTGCAGGGAATCCGCTGTCGGATCGAATCCCACATAGGCTGTAACCGGACCAGCCGCCAGGCGATCGGCCAGCCCGGAGGTCTGGTCCTGGAGCAGTCCGCGAGCCGTCAAAATTTCGAGCAGTTCGGTCATAGGCGCCAATGGTACCCGCTGGAATAGAGCCTCGCAATTGGCTAGCTTGCCAGCATGCCCTCTCAGGTGATTACTACGCTGAAGCGCATCCGGCTCTCGCCCCGCGCTCGACGCAATGTGCTCGTTGGTTTCCTCGCTCTCGTTGCTTTAGGCCTCGCCGTTCTCATGGCGGCGTGGAGCCGTGCCTGCGCCGGGAACGCCTGTCCATCGATCGAGGAGCTCGGTGGCTATGATCCCGATCAGGCGTCGAAGGTGTACGCCGCGGATGGCAGGCTGATCACCGACCTCGGGCTCGAGCGCCGAACGGTTATTCCGCTGGGTGAAATGTCGCCCTTTGTAAAGACCGCCTTTCTCGCCACCGAGGACAAGCGGTTCTACAATCACCATGGCATCGACTGGGTTCGCGTGTTCGGCGCCGTCAAGACGAACGTGTTTCAGCTTCGGTTTGCCGAGGGCTTCTCGACTATCACGATGCAGCTGGCGCGCAATATCTGGGACGAGGACATCAGCGGCACCGACAAATCACTCGGCCGGAAGCTGCGTGAAGCGAAGGTGGCCCGTGAGATCGAGCGGAAGTACTCCAAGGACAAGATTCTCGAGATCTATCTGAACCAGATACCACTCGGGAACGGAGCGTATGGAGTCGAAGCCGCCTCCCAACGCTATTTCGGCAAGTCAGTACGTGACCTCAACGTGGCTGAAGCCGCCACGCTCGCGGCGATTCCCAAGGCCCCCACCCGCTACAACCCCCGTCGAAATCCCAACTTGAACATTCAGCGCCGGAATACGGTGCTCAACCTGCTCCGGGATAACGGCCTGCTGAACAGCGGGGAAACCGAGCGCTGGAAGGCCTATCCGCTGCTGCTCTCATCCCACTCGGATTACAGCGGCGTGGCCGAGTACTTCGTCGAGTATGTGCGGCAGCAGCTCGAGGCCCGTTTCGGGCGTGAGCTCTA
>DATFFX010000430.1:0-4722 GCA_035249825.1 Gemmatimonadales bacterium
TCGTGTTCGTGCCCTTCGCGGCTGGCACCATGACCCGCTTCGAGCATGCCTTGTACGCCGAACGCCTTCCTGCCGATCGGTTCAATCAGAAATGGTGGGAGCTCACCCGCAGGTACCAGGGCATTGTACCCCCCACGCCGCGGGACGAACGCTGGGCCGACGCACTTACGAAGACCCACATCAATGATGACGCGGCCCAGTACTACGACTACGCACTTTCGTATGCGCTGCTCTTTCAGCTGCACGACCATGTCGCCAGAAAAATCCTGAAGCAGGACCCGCATAACACCGACTACTACGGGAAGCGCGAGGTGGGCGACTTCCTGAAGCGGCTCATGTCGCCGGGGGCCACACGCCCCTGGCGAGAAGTGCTGCAGGAGACGACCGGCCGCCCCCTGGATGGAAAGTCGATGGCCGAGTACTTCGAGCCGCTGTACGTCTGGCTCCAGGAGCAGAATCGCGGGCGCAAGGCAACGCTACCGGACCTGGACTCGCCCTGAATAGTCCGACCATGCAGCAGGGTGGCGGCGTCTCCATAGGTACGTGCAAGGAGTCATCATGAGCGGAGATGAGGCAACGCTTACCGGGCCCGATCTCGGCTCCGGTATTCCGGTTGGAGAGATCCCCGACGGTGGAGTGTTGGCCGGACACGCGGACGGCAAGGCCGTGCTCTTGGTACGACAGGGTTCCGAGTGGTTTGCCATCGGCGCTGTATGCAGCCATTACAGCGGGCCGCTGCCGGAAGGTCTGATCGTAGGGGACACGGTGCGCTGCCCATGGCATCACGCCTGCTTCAGCCTGCGCACGGGCCAATCGCTTCGACCACCCGGTCTTAACGATGTGCCCTGCTGGCGGGTCGAGGAACGATCGGGGATGGTGTATGTCACCGGGGAGGCCGTCGCCAAGCCCCAGGGCGGCCGCAGGCCAGGCAGAAGGACCAGCCATCCCGATTCGGTCATTATCGTGGGTGCTGGGGCAGCCGGCGAGTGCGCGGCGGAAACCTTGCGAGGTGATGGCTATCAGGGCCGGCTGACGCTGTACGATCCCGATACCGACGCGCCCTACGACCGGCCCAACCTCTCCAAGGACTATCTCGCCGGTACGGCTTCGGAGGACTGGATCCCGCTGCATCCGCCCGATTTCTATGAGGAACAGGGGATAGACGTGGTTCACGGCCGCCGAGTCGTGTCCCTGGAGCCGAAGGCCCGGCGAGTGCTCCTCGATGACGGCACCCACCAGGAATATGGAGCTCTGCTGTTGGCGACTGGAGCGGCGCCAGTGCGTCTTCCACCCGCGATGGAGCGTGGGAGCCCGGCAGTGCACTACCTCCGCAGTTTTGCCGACAGCAAGGCGATCATTGCCGCCGCGGAGCACGCCGAACGGGTGGTAGTCCTTGGCGCGAGCTTCATCGGTCTGGAGGTTGCCGCCTCCCTGCGTAGCCGAAAGCTGGAGGTACATGTGGTGGCGCCGGACGCCCGTCCGCTCGAGCGGGTCATGGGAGGCGACCTGGGCGACTTCATCGGTAAGCTCCACCAGGAGCACGGGGTCATCTTTCACCTGCGGGAGAAAGCAAAGACACTCTCGGACGGCGTTGTAACCCTGGAAGGTGGTGATCAACTCCGGGCTGATTTCCTGGTTGCCGGGATAGGTGTCAAGCCGAACACCGAGCTCGCTGAGAAGGCGGGTTTGAAACTGGATCGGGGCGTCGTGGTGGATGGCCGGCTGCAGACCAGCGCGCCGGGTATTTTCGCAGCGGGCGACATTGCACGCTGGCCAGACCCCCATACCGGTGAGCACATCCGGGTGGAACATTGGGTGGTTGCGCAGCGGCAAGGCCAGGCGGCTGCGCGGAGCATCCTGGGTGAAGCCGAGCGCTTCGATGCGGTGCCATTCTTTTGGAGCCAGCATTACGATGTTCCGATCAACTACGTGGGCCACGTGGAGCGGTGGGACACTATCGAGGTCGACGGCAGCATCCAGTCCGGAGATTGTGCCGTACGCTTCGTGAGCGGAGGCCGCACTCTGGCAGTTGCGACGATCAATCGAGATCGTCACTCCCTCCTGGCCGAGGTCGAAATGGAACGAGCGGTGGTCTAGAACCACCGGCAGACCGATCTCGTGGTGTGGGTGCTAGCTTCCGCGCATGAACATCAGCCGCAGGCACTTCTTCACCGGGATCGGTGCGACCGCCGCCGTGATTGCTGCCGATGCGTTTGGTTTCGAGGCGCATCGGGTGCTGCTCACCAGCCATGACGTCCGCATCCCAGGGCTCCCTTCCGGGCTGGACGGAGTCCGGATAGCTCAGGTGTCGGATGTGCATTTCCCCGGGAACCAGATCGCCGCCCGCGCCGCCCTCGATATTCTGTACCAGGAGCGTCCCGACATCGTCCTGTTGACCGGTGACATGACCGAGTCCCAGGCAGCGATGAGACACGTCCGCGGCTTCGCGGCCAACGCGCGCGGCCGCCTGGGTACCGCCGCGCTGCTGGGCAACTGGGAGCACCGCGTGGGCGCGGTCGGACAGCTGGCGCTCCGCACCTACGGTTCGGCGGGCGTGGACCTTCTGGTGAATCGCGCCATGGTCATAGACGTGAGTGGGATACCACTGACACTGGTGGGTCTCGACGATCCTGTGTCGGGCCAGCCTGACCTCACGAAGGCTCGTGAAGGCGTGATTCAGGGCTCGACTGAAATCTGGCTGGTGCACGCGCCGGGCTACCTGGATCAGCCACCCACGGGCACCACAGCGCGGCCGGCTCTGCTGTTGGCGGGCCACACCCACGGAGGCCAGATCCGGATCCCACTCCTTCCACCGGTCAAGCCGACAGGTTCCGGCCGTTTTCTGGAGGGTTGGTACTACGACACCTTCGCCCCACTCTATGTCTCGCGGGGTGTGGGAACTACCGGAATACCGGCGCGGTTTCTCTGCCCGGCCGAGCTGCCGATCTTTACTTTGCGAGCTGGTTGAGTCACCGGGAAGGTCCGCCTCACCTCTGCTCGCCACCCGCGAGAACTACGGCCGTTCCGCTGGCGCTTACCATCAGCATGCCACCACCCGAGCCGACCTGAATGGTTTCGTAGTCGAGATCGACTCCCACGACCGCATTCGCTCCGAGCTCCCGCGCCTGCTCCGCCATCTCCTCCAACGCAATGGCCTTTGCATTCCGGAGCTCTTTCTCGTATGCGGCCGATCGCCCGCCGACGATGTCGCGGATGCCGGCAAAGAAATCGCGGAAGATGTTGGCCCCGAGAATCGCGTCGCCGCCGACAATGCCGAGGTGTCTGACGATCTGTTGGCCGGCCACGCTGGGGGTGGTAACGACGAGCATGAGGAATCCTTATGACAGGCAAGTTGAGTCAGGGCTCGTTTTCCGGGCCACTGTTCCAGATGTCCAGCTGCATTCGCCAACCCTCAGGTTGGCGACGCCAGACTACCACGTATTTGCCGCGAAACGGCCCCCATGACTTTCCATCCCGTTCACCGGAAATCTCGAAGGTGCCGTGATCGTAGGCGTGATTGCCGTCCACCTCGATTCGCTGCGGTGTCACCTCATGGCGGGTGACTCGGCGCCCCGAAGGTAGTGTCCAGTACCGCTGAATGGCCTTACGCCCGGCGATCGCGTCGGAACGCTCTGGAAAGATGACAGCATCCGGCGTGTAGAGCTGCGCCATCGCTGCAGCATCTCCCCGCATGTACGCGGCGGAGAATCGTCGGCTGAGCTGGTGAATGGTGGCGCTGTCGGTCGTGGCATTCTGGGCGGACACGGAGCTGCCAGGGAGAACCGCGAAAAAGCAACCCACCAGAATGCAGCGCAGCTGGTAGCGGCGAATCGCCATCATCAGGACTCGGCCCCGACGGATATCCGGTTGGCTTCCGTTCCCACGCCATACCGGCTTCGCAGCACTCTCAGGTGGTGCGAGGCGTGCCCCAGGATGATGTAGACCAGCGCGCGAGCGGTGATTCGATGACCGCTCGCCTGTCCCCATGATGAAAAGGCAGCCGCCGGCAGGCCGCCGATGAGAGCCACGGAGCTCAGCCGAACCAGCCGAAACTCCGCCGTCAACGTGCTGAGCGGCCGATCGTCGAAGCGGCCCGCCGGCACATACACCTGTTCATCGAACCCCGGAAGCGGGGTGGCATCCCCTCGGCTGACGCAAAGGAGTCGATAGCTGAAAATGCGCTCGGCGTCGATGAGATGACCGAGTATCTCCTTGATGCTCCATTTGCCCGGGGCATAGCGCATGAGTGCACGATCATCATCGAGGCCGGAGTAGAGCCGTTCGACCTCCGCCAACTGATCGACAAACTGCTGTCCGACATTTTCACCGCCAACTTCGGCGATGTAGTCATGGTAGAAAGGTGCTGACTCGTCTGGGGCAGGGCGGGGAAGCCTGAGAGTGCTCATCATCGCTCCGGTGCTGATTCTATTGAAAACCGCTATGTCGCGTCGACTTCGAGGCAGGTCCGGGTCCAGGGGACGAGCTCCAGGCGATCCATGGGGATGGGCTCGCCCGTGTTCTCACAGATGCCGAACCGCTCGGGATGTTCGTAAAAGCGATGTAGCGCTTCATCGATCTCTTCGAGCTCGCGGCTGGCGCGCTCGGCGAGCACGATATCCATCTCCTGATCGTAGCTGTCGGTGCCGTGGTCAGCGACGTGGAAGGGATAATCCGACAGGTCGCCCGACGCTTCGGTGAGGCTGTTCTCACGATCCTCGTCGA
>DATFFX010000431.1:0-7399 GCA_035249825.1 Gemmatimonadales bacterium
GCACGGTGTCGACCTGCTCGTAGACTTTCGTGAAGTCCACCGCGGGATCGTGTACGATCCAATCGCCCTCGCCACGAGGCCCAGCGATGTGCCCGTCAAGGCTAGCAGCAACGCGGTAGAGGACTCGGCGCATCTGACTTCCAGTTCCTGGATAGAGCCGCTATGTAACGGACCGCGCATCAGCTGCGGCCACTTCTCCGCCTGGACACTATCCAACCTTCCTTAGAGATGAGGTCTCCGTCAGGCCGCGTGCGCTTGTTAGGCAGCGGCTGGGACATGCCAGTCGTCAGAACATGCCGTTGTCATTAGCCGATGTTTCTGGTATTGGCTGTAGCACGTCCCAGTGCTCCACGACCTTGTCAGAGGCATCGAGTCGGAAGATGTCGATCCCCGCCCAGTCACTGTCGCCGGGCCACTGCTGGTAGCAGTGCAGCACTACATAGTCGCCCTCTGCGACGACACGTTTGAACTCAACTCGCTTACCCGGGTACTCGCGGGCCATACGCTCGAAATACGCGATGAACTCCGCCTTTCCATCTGGGACCATCGGGTTGTGCTGGGTGTACGTCGCGCCAACATAGCGCTCAACAGCCTCGGCCGGCCGAGATTGGTTGAACATCAGATCGTAGAAAGCGGTGACGGTGCGCTTGTTGCGATCGAGGCGATCGTCCGCTTTCCTGGCACTCCCTAGCGGTCCCACTATTCGACTGTGGCCAGATTGTACATCGCCCGCCACGCCCGGAACACCTCGCGGTAATCCTCACCCGTGTATCCGACAGTTCTTCCACCGCTTCGCACCGATCCCGGCACCAGCTCGGCCATGTCGGCCATCTGAGTGAGCGCGAAATCCACTTCCAGCCGGATGGGCGCCGGAATCGTGTATGGCGAATGCTTGCGGCTGAGCGCCGCCGCCGCGCCCTGGCGTATTCTCTCGCACGCGACCGACGGTGCCAGGCTCCTCGCGGCGAAACGTCCGACTGCGTCCTTCACGACCACCGTTTCGACAGCGTCTCCCAAGAGAGCGCGTGCCTCCGCGGCCAACGCGCCGTCACCGCTCACCAGCGCCACTGCCACGCCGTGCACGCCGGCCAGTGCAGCGTTCAACCCGAGCTCGCCAACCGGCTCTCCATTGAGCCGTGCCTCGTATACTCGGCTGGTGTACGTGTGATCGATGGTGGCGTTCTGCGTTCCCGCCCGGGCATGATACCCGATGAACATCGCTGCATCGAAACCGGTGTCTATGCCTTCTACCATCGAAAGCCGCTTCGGTCCACCACTCAACAGCTCGGCGGCCGGGTTGAGATCCTCGGCAAGGAGATTGCGCATGAGCCAGTGACTGTCGTTCACGAGGATAGACTTTGCACCGGCCTCGAGGGCGCCAGCGATTGCAGCGTTGGCTTCGTGCGTCATGAGTTTGCGAAACCTGTTATACTCTCCAGCGTGGCGGGGCTCGGTCGGGTCGGTCTGATCTTCGTGCGCGACACCGGCGACTCCCTCCATATCAACCGAGATGTACACCCGCATGATCTCTCCGGTGAGTGTCCGGGGCGAAGAATACCGAGGCTGAGCAATGGATGCATCCAGATGGGGACTGGCGATCGCGCTGGCGACGTTGGCCTGCGCTTCGCCCGAGACCCGGCCCAACGGCCAGTTCGTCCAACACGGCCGGCAGTACACCGCCTGGCTCTACGGAAGCCAATACAACAAGCTGTGGGACCGCTTCTCCCCCGAGATGCGGCAGACGTTCGGCAGCGTAGCCGATCTGGCGAGCTTCGCCGGACGTGCGGTGACCCAGCTCGGCGAGGAACAAAAGGTGGTGGACGAGAGCGTACAGGACGCCGATCCGCTGGTCGTGTATACCCGGAACGCGTCGTTTCACAAGTCGCGCCAGCCGATGTTGATCGAATGGAGTCTGGCGAGGGATGGTGCGGTGACGGGTCTGGTAGTGCGGCCGGCGCCGGGCGGTAGGGCAGAAAGGCGGTAAAGCGGGCCTTCAGTACACCCTTCCGCCAAGCGGCACATCTCGCTCGACCGCCAGCAGAACGGTGGCGCCCGAAACATCGGGAACACCGAGCACCAGCACCTCGGATGTAAACCCCGCCACGTTGCGCACCCCCAGGTTCACCACCGCCACCACCAGCCTGTCGACAAGCTGCTCAGGTCGATAGTGCGCGGTAAGCTGAGCGCTCGAGGTTTTCTCTCCGAGGGGACCGAAGTCGATCCAGAGCTTGTACGAAGGCTTCCGAGCTTGGGCATTGAGTTCCGCGCGGATCACCCGTCCCACTCTGACGTCGAGCGTCTCGAAAGCTTCGATCGCGTCCAGTGGATCTGCCCTTAGTGCAGAATTTCGCCGCGGACCACCGTCACCGCCTGTCCGCCCAGGTGCACCCGTTCGCCGTCCACCCGGACCAGGACGGTTCCGCCTCGCGCGGATGCCTGGTAGCCCGAGAGTTTCCTCTTTCCCAGCCGCGCTTCCCAGTACGGCCCCAATGCACAATGAGCAGAGCCGGTGACAGGATCTTCAGGGACCCCTGATTGGGGCGCGAAGAAACGGGAGACGAAGTCGTGCTGCCCATCATCGGAGCGGGCGGTCACGATTACACCCCGAACCGCGAGCCCGGCAAGCATGGTCAGATCCGGCTTGAGAGATCGAACCTCTTTGTCCGAATCCAGCTCCACGAAATAGTCGAACTTCGTACATCCCATCTGCTCGATCCGGGAGCCAAGTGCCTCCTCCAGACCGGCTGGTGCCGGAGCCCTGGATACGGGAGTCGCCGGGAAGTCGAGCCAGATCACGTCATCCTCCCGGGTGGCGGTCAACTGGCCGCTACGAGTATGGAAGACGCCGGCCTCAGAGGGCGGCAGGTGACCCTCTTCCCACAGCGCGTGCGCGCTCGCCAGCGTAGCGTGGCCGCAGAGATCCACCTCGACCGCGGGAGTAAACCACCTGAGATCGAAGCCACTCGGACGCGGCAACAGAAAAGCGGTCTCCGCGAGATTCATCTCGAGGGCCACCTGCTGCATCCAGCTCGCCTCCCGCCCGCAGCTGAGCAGGCATACGGCGGCCGGGTTCCCTGAGAACGGTCGATCGGTGAATGCGTCCACCTGGGTGAAGCGTTGCGCCCCGCTCACGCGATCACCGCCTCCGCCTCGATCTCGACCAGCATCTCCGGAGAGATGAGTCTGCGTATCTCAACCATGGTCGAGGCCGGACGAATGTTGCCGAAGAACTCACCGTGGGCCCGGCCGATCTCACCCCACTGCTCGATGTTGGTCACGTAGATGCGGGTGCGCACCACGTCCGCCAGGGACGCGCCTGCTGCCTGCAACGCGCTGTCGATGTTACGCAGTGCCTGGATCGTCTGGGCGTAAGGATTGTTGGGGCCGATGATCGCCCCACCGGGGTCGGTCGCCGTGGTGCCGGAGACGTGCACCCGGTCTCCAACCCGGACGGCGCGAGAGTAGCCAACGATGGCTTCCCAGGGAGCGCCGCTGGAGATGAGCTGCCGGTCCATGGCTGTGCCGATGTTAGTGAGGAACTACCGGAGAGCTTTCGTCGAAAGTCTTGAGGTCGACCAGCACGGCGGCAGCGATCCGCTCCGACGGCTCGGGCTGATCGTAGAAGCCCTGGTGCAGCCGGTGCTGAAGCGCTTCGAGGCGCTCGGGCTCGACGCAGGTGCAGGGGTCCTCGGGTTTGGGCAAGCTCGACCTTTCCATTCGGGTGCATTCCTACCGCATGAGTTGTCGGTCAGCCGCCCCGGAATCTTTATGCAGTGCAAACACCCTCATTCCCCGTAACCGCCGTTCATCGCCTGGCGATTTCCGGATTCTAACTAGAACGATGAAGGCGGGCCAGACCCCGTCCAGTGCTCAAGTTAGGCTGTTCGACAACCGATCCTTCCCTGGAGTCTCTCCGCGTGCTCACGCGAACCCCGCAGTCAACGCAGTGGAGTTTCGGCAAGGAGGTTCATGCTCACGCTGACCGTGCCTGACCGTATTCTCATCGTGGACGATGCGCCGGAGGCGCGAGCAGCACTCGAAGCCCATCTCCAGCAGCAGGGATATGAAGTGCTCACCGCTGCGTCAGCCGACGACGCGCACGCGATTCTCGCACGCCAGAAGATCGGGTGCATGATCGCCGAGGCACGCCTGTTCAGCGCCGGGAGCGGTGAGCTCCTGTCGAAGGCGCTGACCCGCGATGCCGATCTTGCTGTACTGGTGCTGAGCTCGCGCCCCGATGTCGCCGATGCCGTGCACTATCTCCAGTACGGTGCGCTCGATTACCTCGCGAAACCCCTCGATCTTCCGAGCGTCGAAGCCTCCGTGCAGCGGGCCCTGCGCCGCCGGGTCGAGTCGATACGCGAACGCGCGGCTGCACGGCTGCTCCGGGACGAGCTCGTGAATCTCGGAGCCCAACTCGCACGGGAGCGTGCGAAGGTGGAGGATCTCACCGTTGCTACGCTCGAGTCGCTCGTATGCGTGGTCGAAGCACGGGACCCCTGGTTCGCCGGCCATGGCCTTCGGGTTGCCCAGATGGCTGCATCGATCGCGGCCGAACTGGGACGCACCGACGAGGAAGTCGAGACCGTCCGGCGGGCCGGCCTCCTGCACGACATCGGGATGATCTGCGTGCCGGAGGAGCTCATGGTCAAGCAAAGCTCACTCACTCCGAGAGAGTTCGAGCAGGTCAAACGGCACGTCATCGTCGGGCACCAGATCCTCGCACCCCTTCCGCAGCTGGGCCAGGTCGGTGCGTTCGTGCGAAGCCATCACGAGCACTGGGACGGGCAGGGCTATCCCGATGCGCTGGTGGGTGAACACATCCCGTGGGGAGCTCGACTGATCGGTGCCGCCGAGGTGTATGACGCTTTTACGACCGCTCGGCCGTATCGCGATCAGCTGACGCCGGAGATGGCGGTGGAGGAAATGTATGGCCTGATCGGCACCATGCTCGCTCCCGAGGTGCACCGGGCTCTCAGCGCGGTGGTCGAACGCGGCCGGGCCCTGGTCTTTGTCGACGAGGAACGAGGCAAAGAGCCGGGCCTGGAGGGTCCCCAGGTGCGAGCGGCGAGCTGAGGCCCCTGCAACTTGCCGACAACCTTGGCCGTTTCGGGTGTCCGCAGCCGGAATCTGGAAGGTATGTGCCCGCGATACCGCGCCCCGTAAGCATCCGGTAGCGGGACCGCTGTGATTCGTAAGACATTTATCCGCAACAAGATCCTGCCGCAGCGTCAGCGCTTGCACTCCGCGTCCCGCCTCGAGAACCCCCGGTTGGTACAACGGTTGCCTTTACCTGTGGCCAGAGACGGCGGACAGGCACTCCTCCGCCATTCCATGACCTCCAATACAGGTACAAGATGCTGCCTTCCGAGAAGCCTGCCGGGAGCGGGGTGTGACCGCGGTTCCAGCGCCCGGCTCCGAAGCCAGGATGGATATCCTCTGGGCGCGGTATCGTTCAGCGGGTGACACAGAGGCGCGCGATCAGCTGCTCGCACGCCACCTGGGGCTGGTGCATCATGTCGCCCGCGAAGTCTCCCGCCGGATTCCATCCATAGAGATTGGCGAGCTGGTGAGCGCCGGCGCCCTTGGCCTGATGAAAGCGCTGGACAGCTTCGATCTGGGCCGCGGACTCGCCTTCAGTACCTACGCCGTGCTCCGGATTCGCGGCGCGATACTGGATGATCTGCGGAGCCGCGACTCGACTCCTCGTTCGGTGCGCATGAAGCGCCGGAAGATCGAAAGCGTCGCCACGGCACTCGAGGGTGAGCTGGGACGGTCGCCCACGGCCAAGGAACTGGCGGAGCGGCTGGACATCGACCTGCAGACATTCTGGAAGTGGAAGGATGCGGTGGGAATCCATTGTGAGGCAGACGTTCCGGCCAACTCGAAAGGCCAGCGAGCCTCGCGCGACGCCGAGAATCATGCCGATCCGTCCGTCACATCTGCATCACAACAGATGGTCGATTCCGAGCACGTGTCCCATCTGCGACTCCTGATCTCTCGTCTTCCCGAGCAGCAGCGCAGAGTGCTGGCGCTCTACTACTACGAAGAGCTGAACCTGAGGCAGGTGGGTGAAGTACTGAAGGTCAGCGAATCGCGGGTCTCTCAAATCCGCAGTCAGGCGCTGCGGCGCCTGAAGCTGGAGATCATGAGCGGATCACTCGCTTCCTGAGGTCTGGATGAAACGGCGCCCGGGGCCGTGAGGCTCCGGGCGCCGTGCTTTGTATGATGATGATCAGGCCTCATCTACACCGGGATTCGGATCGTACTCCTGTTTGGCCTTGCCCGCTGCGCCCTGCACCTTGCCCTTGATCTCTTGCGCCTTCCCCTTCACCTGCTCACCAGTGTCGCCGGTGAGTCCTCCGACGGCATTGCGAACTCGCCCTTCACCCTGCTTGACGGCACCCTTGAGGCGGTCAGCGGTGCCTTCGGTGGCCATATCCTTGTTGTCTTTCATGTCCCACCTCCCTGTTGAGGTCCATCGGGTCGAATCCTCGCAGGAGACGGAACCCGGAGCCGTGACTCGGGTCACGACTTCTATGCCACATTGACCTCAGCCACCCTCGGGGTGCTCTCCGCGTAATGGCAGGCAGCAACGGTGGCCCCGACAGGGCGCAGGAGTGGCACCTCGGTTCTACAGCGGCTGTTCTTGAGTGGGTGGAAGCACCGGGTATGAAAGGGGCAGCCGGGTGGGGGATTCGAAGGGCTCGGCAGGTCGCCGCTGAGCACGATGCGGCTCCGACGGGCCGACGGGTCCGGCTCCGGTACCGCGGACAGCAGGGCAACAGTGTAGGGGTGCCGCGGGTTGGAAAGGATCGCCTCGGTTGGTCCCTCTTCCACGATCCGGCCCAGGTACATGACAGCAATGCGATGGGCAATCTGTCGCACCACGGCGAGATCGTGTGCGATGAACAGGTAGGAGAGACCGCGCTGCGCCTGAAGGTCCGAGAGCAAGTTGAGGACTTGTGCCTGAACCGAAACGTCGAGGGCCGAAACCGGCTCGTCGCACACGATGAATGACGGCTGGACCGCCAGTGCGCGGGCAATGCCGATGCGCTGCCGCTGTCCGCCGGAGAATTCATGCGGATACCGCTTCGCGAACGTGGGATCGAGGCCGACCTCCTCGAGCAGCGCCGCAACCCTGCGGGGAGTCTCCGACTTCGTCGCCAGCCGGTGGATCTCGATGCCTTCCGCGATCGCTGCACCGACTCTCATCCGTGGATTGAGCGAGCTGTAGGGGTCCTGAAAAATGATCTGCATACGGCGCCGAAGCTGCCGGAGAGCGGTGCGATCGAGTGAGAAGATGTCCGTCCCCTCGTAGAGCGCCTGTCCACTCGTAGGCTCCTGAAGCCGCAGGATGGTCCGGCCCACCGACGACTTCCCGCATCCGGATTCGCCG
>DATFFX010000432.1:0-3712 GCA_035249825.1 Gemmatimonadales bacterium
ACCCATTCCTCCGCATGCGCAATGTTGGGATCCGAAATCACCGGGTTCTCGCCCATGATATACAGGCCGCGGATAGGACTATCGTCCCGGGTCATCTCCGTCACCATCATGCCGTCCTCGAGCGAGAGCGAATCCTCAGGAACTCCCCAGGCGCGGGCGTACTCCGCGCGGTTTGCCCGCTCGGTGACAGGGCGATAGTCGGTGTACGCGAAAGGAATGGCACCGACATCACTGGCGCCCTGCACGTTGTTCTGGCCCCGGATGGGCATCATCTGCGCGCCCCACTTTCCTATCATGCCGCAGGCGAGCAGCAGATTGAGCAAGCTCGCCACGATGTCGGTGCCCGTGGCGTGTTGGGTGAGTCCCATGGCCCACAGCGTGGATGTCCTCGGCCCACGGGCGTACATCTCAGCGGCCTGGCGGATGACCTCCGCGGGAATGCCGGTGATCTTCTGCCCCATCGGGAGCGTATAAGGCGCGACCGCGGCCTTCACCTTCTCGAATTCGCGGGTACGCTCGGCGATGAACCCGGGATCAGTAAGGCCGGCCTCGATGATGTGGTGAAGCATGCTGTTGAACAGGGCCACGTCGGAGCCGGGCGCCATCTGAAGGTGTATGTCGGCGAGCTCGGCGAGCTCGACCTTCCGAACATCCGCCACGATGAGCTTGGCGCCGCGGGCGACTGCCCGCTTGATGAGCGCACCAAACACAGGATGGGACTCCGTAGTGTTGGCTCCCGCGATGAAGATGACATCGCAGGCCTCCTCGATCTCGCGCATCGAGCCGGAAGCAGCCGCTGTGTTGAGCGCCCGATTCATCGCCGACACGGACGTCGAGTGGCAAAGTCTGGTGCAGTGGTCGACGTTGTTGGTGCGGAATGCTCCGCGGACCATGCGCATGAATGCGTAGTTGTCCTCGTTGGTGCACTTGGCCGACGAGAGCGCACCCAAGGCGCGGGGACCGTGCTCCTCTCTGATGCGCAAGAGCTGCTGGGATGCCAGGCTGAGAGCTTCCTCCCAGCTAGCCTCCCGAAAGGCGCTGTACCACCCAGCCGGGGTGGCTACCCGATCACGAACGTCATCCTCTCCCAGCTGCGGCTGCCCGGTCAGAGGTGGCTTTCCGATTTGACGGCGCGGCGGCCGAGGCTTCTTGCGATCGCCCATCTCCTCGATGGTGAGCCAGGGTCCTTCTCGATGCCGGGGCCACTCTCCGGTCCAGTTCCATTTCCCATCCTGACATACCCAGCCCTTGCGAATGAGGGGTGCGGTCAGCCGGTCCCGATGCTGAGTGAAGTCGTATCCAAACCGTCCCTTCACGCAGGTTGAGCCCTGGTTAGGGGTGTCTTCCTCGATCCAGGGGGAAGTCACCCGCATCAGGGCGTTGTCTTTGACATGGAGGTCGAGCTGGCACCCTACCGCACAGTAGGGGCATACCGAGCGCACCACTTTATCAGGGGTTCGAAGTGCGTCACTGCCGAATCGCTGCCTGGGAATGAACTCGAAGATTGCCCCGGTAGGACAAACGCGAACGCACTCTCCACACCAGGTGCAGCCAGCGTGGTCTGGATCGCCATCCCCGCCAACGATGATCTGCGCATGCTCGCCCCGCTGACCCACATCGAGCACACCCACCTCCTGAATGTCCTCGCACGCGCGAACGCAGCGCGTGCACAGGATACAGGTGCTCATGTCGTGCTGAATCATCACGTCGCCCGGGCGCTCGTCCCCCGTTCGAAGCGGTAGATCATGATGCGCGCGGACCGGCACATCGTACTGCACCACATAGCGCTCGAATTCGTTCTGGGGATCTATCCGGGCGGCGTGGCCATTGGATGTCCCAGTGCCATTCCCAATGCTGTTGGAGGAGCCATCCACCAGATGCCCCCCCGGGTAACGCTCGAGCAAGAACTGCAGCACGCTCCGGCGGTTCTCGGCCGCCGCGTCAGATTCGACATCCACGACCATCCCGTCTACCGCGGGAGCGGCGCAGGCGGGTATCAGTTTGTTCTGACCCTGAACCGACACCAGACAAATTCGGCAATTGCCCACGATCGGGAGCTTGGGGTACCAGCACAGCGTCGGGATATCCACGCCGACGCTGCGGGCCGCCTCGAGAATCGTGGCGCCCGGTTCAAATGAAATGGACTTGCCGTTGACGGTCAGGGTGGGCATGGAAACCAGTCAGGGGAGTAGTTGGGTATTTCGAGTTTAGACGGGAAAATATTCGATAGCAAGGGCTTAAGCGGGATATCAGCGCGACTTATCAGGACCTCCGGGTTGAAGAAAGCCGGCTGGAAATACAAACACCCCCGGACTCGGTCCGGGGGCGTTTCGGCGCGCCGTGCGGGCCTGCTACGCGGCGTGCTCGGCGGGTACCCGTTCGTGCCAGTGCTGCTCTACTGCGTCCTCGTCGTCAGTCGCCCACAAATATGCCCAAAATCGAACCAGCTTGGGTGTCGGAGCGCCGCTCCGGATGACGATGCCCAGAGGCTCCGAGTGGACTGCCAAAGGAACACGGCTCACGGGTAAGCTCCTCACGCTCGGGGAAACCACTACATGCCAGGAAGAGCACCGTTCATGCCGTACGCGGCGGCAGGCTATCTCGAGTTCCAGCTATGACTTGTGGGAGTTCCTGCTATCGGGGCGTGTCGGTCGGACCCGAGAGGTCAGCTCTGGTCTGTGTCGGGGGGACACAAAGGTTTGGAGAGGATCAGGCCATCTTGCCGACGGCGATCGGCAGTGCGACGGCGCCGCCTCGGATCTTCTTCCCTGGCCCAGCCGGGATACAGCGAGCACAGCGCATCTGATCCAATCGCCTTACATGTGGGTAGCAGGACGTGGATCCCGCCCGGACGGCTCCGCGCCTGGAGGTCGGCGAGGAGCTTTCCACGCGACGAAGGGCAGAGGTCTACCAGTACGTTCGGATCTACTACCACAACGTCCACGCCGGTCAGGAAACCCAGGAAGTCAGGCAGTGCCTGATCGAGTTGCGTGACGTAGCTCTCGAACATGCTCGCCAGCGCTTCTGTTGCCATGCGTGACTCGACTCGCTCGACGCATCCCAGATCGGCAGCGATGAAGGTGACAGCCGCATCATGGGCGGCCAGCAGATAGGTGGTGGGTGCTGCCTGACTGCCGACCACCAGGGCCGTGTCCTCCGGCTCGATCCGGGGAAGCAGTGTGGTCAAGGGACAGTGCGGCTCGAGGCCCCAGTGGGTTGGGGTGCGTTGGGCCGCACGAAGCTTGATGAACTGCTGGCGCCAGCGGTTGTAGGGGCGAAGGGACAGCCGCTTCATGATCAATCGATCGACTGATTCGAGCATGAGCACCTCCGTCAAGACGAACTGTCCCTCCGAGGTAGCTTGCAGCTCGGATGCGGCCTCATCGCCCAGCCGCAACAACTCGTCCCGTCCTATCGAGTTTTTATAGCCTTCGATGCGCTGGAGGATGTACTCCTGGTAATGCTGCTTATCGGAGTAGGGTGAACGGCGCCGCCGATGGGAAGGGCGGACCTCGGTAGCATTCAACATGGCTCGACGTGCACCGTAACCTGGTCCAGCTCGAGATTGTCACGCAGTCTGTCCTCGACCTGATCCGCGATGAGGTGTGCGCTCGCGACATTGGAATGACCGTCCACTGCTATGGTCAACTCCGCGAAGCGCCGATCGCCCGCCCGGCGGGATCGGATGGCATACGCCGAGACGACCCCATTG
>DATFFX010000433.1:0-16222 GCA_035249825.1 Gemmatimonadales bacterium
AGAAGGGACTCTGGTCAAGAAGATCAAGGGCGGCGTGGTCGTGAACCTGATGGGCGTCGATGCATTTCTGCCGGGGAGCCAGATTGCACTCCGCCGGGTTCCCAACATCGACGAGCTGCTGGGTCAGACCTACGAGTTCAAGATCATCAAGCTCAACAAGCGGCGCCGGAACATCGTCGTCAGCCGCCGTGTGATTCTGGAGAACGAGCGGGCCCACAAGCGTGAGCACCTGATGAAGGAGCTTGCGGTCGGCCAGGTCCGCAAAGGCGTGGTAAAGAACATCACCGATTTCGGCGCGTTCATCGACCTGGGCGGCGTTGACGGCCTGCTGCACATCACCGATATGTCCTACGGCCGGGTGTCCCATCCGACCGAAATGGTCACGATCGGCAAGGAAGTTGAAGTCAAGATCCTCGACATCGACTGGCAGCGAGAGCGCATCAGCCTGGGCATGAAGCAGCTGCAGTCCTATCCCTGGCAAAACGTGGCCGCCAAGTATCCGGTCGGCACCCGAGTACAGGGCAAGGTGGTTTCCATTACGAACTACGGCGCCTTCGTGGAGATCGAGCCCGGCATCGAAGGACTGGTGCACATCTCCGAGATGAGCTGGACCAGGAACGTCCGGCATCCATCCAAGATCGTGAGCATCGGGGAGACCATCGAAGCCGTCGTGCTGAAGGTGGACGAGGCCGAAGAGAAGATCTCGCTGGGGATGAAGCAGACCGAGCAGGATCCGTGGATGGTGCTGCCGCTCAAATATCCGATCGGCACCCGCATCAATGGGAAGGTCAGAAACCTGACCAGTTTCGGGGCCTTCGTCGAGATCGAGCCCGGGATCGACGGGCTGATCCACATCTCGGACATGTCGTGGACCAAGCGGGTGCAGCATCCATCCGAGGTGGTGAAGAAGGGCGATGCCGTGGACGTCGTAATCCTCAATATCGATGCCGAGAACAAGCGCATCTCGCTCGGCCTCAAGCAGGCGGAAGAGGATCCGTGGCTCAAGATCGGCGAGACCTACCCGATCGGGATGGAGCTTCGCGGCCGCTCGGTCCGGCTCATGGACAAGGGCGTGGTGGTGGATCTCGGGAACGACATCGAAGGATTCGTGCCCATATCCCAGCTCGGGATCCCGGACATCGAGAATCCCGGCGACGCCGTGAAGGAGGGCCAGGTGCTCGAGCTCAAGGTGCTCGAGGTCGACCCGATTCACCACCGCATCGTGCTTGCCGTGATCGGATATCCCGATGAGCCGATTATTCCGCCGGTGAAGCCGGTCTACGAGGAAACGACGGCAAGCGAATAGGACGGAAACCGCGGAGAACAAGGAAAGGGCGGAGGGATCGAAAGATTTCGCCGCCCGCTTTATCTTCACGCCACCATGCCTGATCCCCGGAAACTCCTCGACGACCTACACCACCGCCAGGCACTCGCCGAGCAGGGCGGTGGCCCTGAGCGAGTGGCCCAGCAACACAAGAAAGGCAAGCTGACCGCACGCGAGCGGCTCGATCTGCTGCTCGACGAAGGCAGCTTCGTGGAGCTCGACCGCTTCGTAACCCACCGATCGACTGACTTCGGCCTGGAGCAGCAGGTATTCCCCGGTGATGGTGTCGTTACTGGCTGGGGACGCATCGAGGGTCGCCTGGTCTACGTTTTTTCCCAGGACTTTACCGTCTTCGGCGGCTCTCTCTCCGAGGCTCATGCAGAGAAGATCTGCAAGATCATGGATCTGGCGCAGCGAAATGGGGCACCGGTCATCGGACTCAATGATTCCGGGGGCGCCAGAATCCAGGAGGGTGTCGCGTCGCTGGGTGGATACGCCGACATCTTTCTCCGCAATACGCTGGCATCCGGCGTGATCCCCCAGATCTCCGCGGTGCTCGGGCCGTGCGCCGGTGGGGCCGTCTACAGTCCCGCCATCACCGACTTCATTTTCATGGTCCGTGGGGTCAGCTACATGTTCGTCACCGGCCCGAACGTGGTGAAGACGGTCACGCATGAAGAGGTGAGCTTCGACCAGCTCGGGGGGGCTGATACTCACGGGGCGGTGTCGGGTGTCGCCCACTTCGTGCACGACTCTGAGCCTCTGACGCTCCACGCCATCCGCGAGCTGATTGGTTTCCTTCCGCTCAACAATCTGGACCAGCCGCCGGAGCGGCCAACGACGGATCCGGCTGACCGTCGGGATGAGGCCCTGCTCGAGCTGATCCCCGAAAGCGCCAACAAGCCCTACGACATGCATGGTGTGATAGGCCGGGTGGTGGATGACGGAGCCTTTCTCGAGGTGCAGCGGGGTTATGCGGACAACATCGTGGTCGGGTTTGGCCGGCTGGGCGGCAGTCCGGTGGGAATCGTGGCGAACCAGCCCGCGGTGTTGGCCGGGGTGCTGGACATCAATGCGTCGATCAAGGCAGCACGGTTCATCCGGTTCTGCGATTGCTTCAATCTTCCCGTCGTGACCTTTGTAGACGTGCCGGGGTTTCTTCCCGGTGTGGCGCAGGAGCACGGTGGCATCATCAAGCACGGTGCCAAGCTGCTCTACGCCTATTGTGAGGCCACGGTGCCGAAGCTGACCGTTATCACGCGCAAGGCCTACGGTGGGGCCTACGACGTCATGAGCTCCAAGCACATTCGGGGCGACCTGAACCTGGCATGGCCCTCGGCGGAGATCGCCGTGATGGGGCCGAAGGGCGCGGTTGAAATCCTGTTCAAGGATGAGATCTCCCGAGCCGGGGATCCAGCGGCGGCTACGGAAAGGCTGATCGAGGAGTACACCGGAAAGTTTGCCCACCCGTACGCAGCGGCAGCTCGCGGCTACATCGACGATGTGATCGACCCCCGTGACACCAGGCCGCGCCTGATCGAGGCCCTCAGAACCTTACGTGGCAAACGGGACCGGAACCCGCCCAAGAAGCACGGGAATCTCCCGCTGTAGGAGTTGCCGGACGCCAGTTACAAGTCGCCAGTCGCCAGTCGGCAGTCGCTAGTCACCAGTCGGTACCGGCTCAATGGCGCACGCTGTTCCCTTGGCCGGCGACCGGCGACCGGCGACCGGCGACTGGTAGCTGGCGACTGGCGACTGGCCACTGCCGGCTGCCAGTGTCAGCTGCGCTTGCCGTGACGTCACCTACTAGCCAACTGCCGCCTAACGGGCCATTTTTGTCACACATGTTTCGGGCACTCTCAGTGCACAACACCACGGGTTGACTCAAGTGCTTTGTTTCTCATCCAGAGGTGCGGCTGCGCTCGCGGTCGCTTCGACACTTCTCTCTGGAGAGGTACGTGCCCAGGCGGCTGTCGACCCCAACGTGGCTCCGCGGGCGGCTGCCCTCGAGCGCGCCGGTGAGCGCCGACTGGCGATCGGACTGCTCGGCCGCTATTTGGCCACTGCTCCCGATGATGGGCGGGCCTGGTTTCAGCTCGGCCGCTTCTACCTTCTCGATGCACGAGACTGGCACCTCCAGGGCCACCGGGGCGATCCCGATGGCCTTCTCTATTTGGATTTCGCGGCAACGGCATTCGATCAGGCGGTCCGCCTCTCGGTCGATTCCGGAATTGTATTTCGCGGGCTGGCTGAGCTGGAGCGCGCGATCGTGTTTCTGGAGGACTCGGGCTGGACGGCCGAGAGTCGCATGCGCGCGCGCGCCGATGCGCCCCCGATGCCCCCGTTCATTCTCGAGCTGGGTGCCAATCTCCTGAGCTCTTGTCCCGCTGGCGGGGTGCTCCTGGTAGGGAGCGATCTCGAAGCACTCTCGGTCTGGTACGAGAATTCGGATCTGCGCTCCCGCAGGATTCTCGCCCTGCGCCCTGACCGCTACGCCACCGATTCGGTGTATCGGCGCCGTATGGCCGAAGCTATGGGGATAGATCCAGGGATACCCATCCGGAACGCGCTCGCCGGCGTTGCGGGACGCCGCGCGGTCTGCCTCTCGCCCACTGCCGACACTGCGGCCGCACCTCCTGTCACCTGGAACACTTTCCGGCTGGTGAGGGTGAGCCGCCAGGTGACTCCCGGTCCGGAGGCGCTCTCGCTTACCGAGCTGCTCGCCGCCACCCGTCAGGGCGAGTCGGTGTGGGTTCGAGACGTCCGGCGGGTCTACGATCGGGCAGCCCACTACAACCTCCTTCTCTGCAGCAGCTTCTTCCCCGTTTTCGGAGACGCCCCTCCAGCCGCATGTCGTCGGTAAGCGAGGGCGAGGACGAGGAAAACGGAGAGGTCGCCTTCGAGCGCTACACCTCTCCATTCGAGCCACAAATTCGCCAACCGGTCGACTCCCTCCGTATAAAGCGGGTGCTCATCGCCAATCGCGGCGAGATTGCGCTGCGAATCATTCGCGCTTGTCACGAAGAAGGGCTCGAGGCTGTCGCTGTTTACTCTGCGGCCGACCGCGGAAGCGCGCACGTGCGCTCGGCCGACCGGGCGGTTGCCATCGGACCGGCAGCGCCCTCGCAGAGCTACCTCTCGATCGAAAGATTGATCGCGGCCGCAAAGGAATCCGGAGCTGACGCCGTGCACCCTGGCTATGGCTTCCTGGCGGAACGCGCCGAGTTTGCGGAGGCTGTGCTGGCTGCGGATCTGACGTGGGTTGGCCCGCCGGCAGCTGCCATTCGCGCCATGGGTGACAAGACCGAGGCCAGGCGCCGGATGGGTGAGGCGGGTGTACCGGTCGTCCCGGGCGGGAGTGCCCCGGTTCACGACCTGGCTGACGCCCTGGCGATTGCGGAGGAGATCGGCTATCCGGTGATGGTCAAGGCGGTTTCCGGCGGCGGTGGCAAGGGCATGCGGGTGGTGGACGACCCTGTGGCCCTGGAAGCTGCCCTCGGTGCCGCCGCCTCCGAGGCGCTCAAGTCTTTTGGGGATGCAAGTGTTTACCTGGAAAAATTCATCCGTCGGCCGCGCCACATCGAGATTCAGATTCTCGCGGATGACGAACGGACCATTCACCTGGGGGAGCGGGAATGTTCCGTCCAACGGCGGCATCAGAAGCTGGTGGAGGAAGCTCCCTCGACGGCGCTCTCGGTCGACCTGCGTGAATGGATAGGATCTGCGGCGGTGGCGGCTGCCCAGGCCGTCGGCTACCGTGGCGCTGGTACCTGCGAGTTTCTGCTGACCGATGACAACAGTTTCTACTTTCTGGAAATGAACACGAGGATTCAGGTGGAGCATCCAGTGACCGAGCTGGTGTACGGCGTGGACCTCGTGCGGGAACAGCTACGGATTGCCGCGGGCGAACCGATGCGTATTCACAGCGGATGGCTGAGACCGCGCGGGTGGGCGATCGAATGCCGGATAACCAGCGAAGATCCTGCCAGCGGATTCCTCCCTTCCACCGGGCGAATCGAATACCTGCGAGTGCCGGGCGGTCCGGGTGTGAGATGGGATGCCGCAGTCGACGTGGGTGACGAGGTTACGCTCTACTACGATTCCATGCTCGCAAAGCTGATCGTCTGGGCCCCGGACCGGCCGCAGGCAATTCGGCGCATGCGGCAGGCGTTGGACGAGCTGGTGATCGCCGGCGTGGCCACCAACCAGGCATTTCATCGCCGTCTCCTGGACGACCCCGAGTTTCAGCGGGGCGAGATCGACATCCAGTTCCTCGATCGGCGCTCCGATCTGCTCGCCGCCGAAAGGGCGCCGGGCAGTATCCTCGATCTCGCGGTGGCCGCGGCCCTGGCTGAGGAGGAAGCGCGGCAGGCCAGGCGTCCCGCCGCCGTGCGCGAGGGAGAAGCCGGCAGCGACTGGGCCCGGCAGGCACGAACCGAAGCGCTTCGGTGACTTCGGTTCGTATTCTTCGATTGGCGGCCGGCGGCGATGGAGTGGGCAGGCTGCCCGACGGCAAGACCGTATTTGTACCGCGTACCGCCCCCGGTGACCTGGTCGAGCTGACCGACCTTCGAGACCACAAGCGCTTTGCCCGAGGCCGGATCAAGCAGATCACCGAGCCTTCTCAGGAGCGGGTGAGTCCCCGCTGTCCGCATTACGTACGCGATGAATGCGGGGGGTGTCAGACGCAGCATATCAACTATGAGGCTCAGCTCGCCAGCCGTCGATCCTTCGTCGGGGACGCGCTCCGTCGCCTCGGCAAGCGAGACCTGCCCGATCCTCCGATTGTGCCTGCCGTCAGAGTGTACGATTACCGTACCAAGGTGACGCTTCATGCAGCCGAAGGGGCCAGGCTCATCGGCCTCCACCGTTACGGCCGGCCCGATCAGCTGTTTGATCTCGAGTGGTGCCACATCACGGTTCCCGAGCTGATGGAGCTCTGGCAGGCGTTACGAGCGTTGCGTGCGTTGCTGCCGCCCGAGCTGAGGCAAGTTGTTCTGCGGCTCGACCGCAGTGGGGGCAAACATGTCGTGCTTCGGGTCGGGCCAGGAGAAGTGTGGTCCGGATTCGAGAGGCTCTGGCGAGAGCTCCAGCGCAGAGGAACGCAGGCGACGATCTGGTACCAGCCAGATGGGGGCGCGGCACGCGCCGTTGCCGGAGCCACCGAGGCTTTTCCCGCCACAGTGTTCGAGCAGGTCAATCCGGAGATGGGAGATCAGGTGCGCAGCTTTGCCCTGGAGCAGCTCGGCGAGGTAGCTGGCCGCCGGGTGTGGGATCTCTACGCGGGCATTGGCGAGACCACGGTTCAGCTCCTCGACAAGGGGGCCACCGTCGAAAGTGTGGAGCTCGACCGGCGGGCGGTAGCGGAAGCCGAGGCCAGAGGGCCGGCCGCGCGAAGACTCACCGGCCGTGTCGAAGATGTGCTCGCGCAATTGCACATACCTGAGCTCGTGATTGCCAATCCGCCGCGAACAGGAATGGATGAACGCGTCAGCGCGGAGCTGAGCCGGCTGGTTCCCGGCCGGGTGGTGTACATCTCCTGCGATCCCGCGACCCTGGCCCGGGATCTCCAGCGCCTGCCGCGGTTCCGAGTCAGCGCACTGCGGGCCTTCGACCTCTTTCCGCAGACCACCCATGTAGAGACCGTCGCTGTGCTGGAGCCGGTGTGAGATACGCTGTTCTCATAGATGGACATGTGATCGAGGTCGAGGTCGATGGTCACTGTGTCACCGTGGCTGGCCACACCCACACCGCCACCCTGGAACCGATCCAAGGCACCCCGCTGCGTCAGCTGCTTCTCGATGGGCGTCCCACTACCCTGGCAATAGAGTCACTCGGCCGGGGCCGGTGGGCACTTGCACCCGGTGGGGAACGCTGGGAGGTGGAGGTTCTCGACGAGCGTACCCGGCACATCCGCAGCCTCGCCGGCAGCGTGGACCGACAACTCGAAAGCGCTGTGTTGAAGGCGCCCATGCCTGGCCTCGTACTTCGGATCCAGGTTGTTGCCGGAGACAAGGTGCCGGCCGGAGGGGGGCTGGTAGTGCTCGAAGCCATGAAGATGGAAAACGAGCTGAAATCGCGCGCGGCCGCCATCGTCAAGGCGATCCGAGTGCAGCCGGGCGAGGCAGTAGAGAAAGGCCAGGTGCTCATCGAATTCCAGCCCCTCGACCCCTCGTAGCTCCGGTGGCGCAAAAAATGCAATTTGCCCGGACTCATTGCAGGAAAATTCTCCAGCAGCAGTCCAGTTGAACAGTTGTTCCCCGGATAGAGCCGGTTCGAGGCGTAAACGCAATGAGTAACGTGCCGTTCACCTGGTATTTCATAGCACTGGCAGTCGTAATCGATCTGGTGGGCCTTTTCTACTTGTGGCGAAGACGCAATTCGCCGGTGGGGAGCAACCACAGGCCGGCAGCAATCTCGTCACCCCGAAAGCGCATCCCCCCAGCAGAGCGGCGCCGCAGAGACCGCCGGGGACCGGATCGGGCCGCTTCGGCATAGCAGCACGGAGTGAACCTGCGGGAACTACGATCCCCGGCTGGCTTCTCGAGCGGTGCCGCGGGATCAGCCTCGTACCCGCAGATCCGCCTTCTTCTACTTCCTACAAGTGCATCGCGGCAGGCAACGTATTGACCCGCCTGCCGGTACCGGGCTATCTTGTGAGTCTGTTTCGTTTTGACTCGGTCCAAAGCCCAAGGCAGCAGGAGACATGAAGACCTTCACCGCCACGCCGGCGGACATCAGTCACGACTGGCACGTAGTCGATGCCGACGGGGTTCCACTCGGCCGGCTCGCGAGCGTGGTGGCTCAGCTCATCCGAGGCAAGCACAAGCCGACCTATACGCCCCATATGGATGGGGGGGATTTTGTGGTCGTGATCAACGCCTCGAAGGTCAAGCTGACCGGGAAGAAGCTGACGAAAAAGCATTACTTCTCGCATACCGGTTATATGGGGCACGAGCGGTTCACTGCCGCCCGCGACCTGCTGGCCAAGCATCCGGATCGGGTGATCGAGAAGGCGGTCTTCGGCATGCTTCCGAAGACTTCGCTCGCCCGGCAGCACATGCGCGGTAAGCTCAAGGTCTATGGTGGCGCAGAGCACCCGCACGTTGCACAGCAGCCCAAGCCGTTCTCCGTCAACCCGTCGAAGGTTAACGCATGACAGCAGCAGTACCTCAGTTTCGCTGGCAGGCCGTGGGCCGGCGCAAGACCAGCGTTGCGCGGGTGTACCTTACCCCCGGCACCGGTAAGTGGGACATCAACGGCCGTACCTTGGGCGACTACTTTCCCCGGCCCTCGCTGGTACAGCACATCCAGCAGTCCTTCACGGCCACGGACACGCTTGGAGCGTTTGATGTGAAGGCGCATGTCAACGGCGGTGGTCAGGCCGGACAGGCGGGAGCTCTCCGACACGCCATCGCACGTGCACTGGTGGAAGCGGATGGCCAGCACCGGCTCAAGCTCCGGGCAGCCGGTCTGATGACGCGCGATCCCCGGGCCGTCGAGCGGAAGAAACCCGGTCGTCCGGGCGCGCGGAAGCGGTTCCAGTTCAGTAAGCGGTAATCGACGGCGGGGCAGCGGGGCGGCGGGACAGCCTGCGGATGGTGGCCATCGGAGGGTCGGCAATCACCGGAGCAAACTGTCCAACTGCCCAGCCGCCCCGCTGACCTCACATCGCGGGATCCGGCTCAGGGTGTCCTGAGGCTCGCCGAAGGATCGCAGCCGGAGATGAACGCGGTGGACGCACAACCCCAAATCGGACGGGAATGATTTAACGCATGGCACAGCCTCAATTGCAGGACCTGCTCGAAGCCGGTGTTCACTTCGGCCATCAGACGCGCCGGTGGAATCCAAAGATGCGGCGCTTCATCTTCGCCGAGCGCTCCGGCATCTACATCATCGATCTTCAGAAGACGCTCCGTCAGATCGGTAAGGCTCAGGAGCTGCTGAAGGGAGTGGTGCTGAAGGGTGAGGGCGTTCTCTTCGTCTGCACCAAGAAACAGCTCAAGGCCATCGTCCAGCTCGAGGCCGAGACGAGCGGGGCCTTTTATGTCACCGAGCGGTGGCTGGGCGGCATGCTCACCAATTTCCAGACATTGAAGAAGCAGATCCGCCGGCTTCGCGAGCTGGAGCAGGGCGCAGCCGAAGGCGATTTCGAGAACTACACCAAGAAGGAAAAGCTCCTGTTCGAGCGGGAGCGAGTCAAGCTCAGCCGGAATCTCGAGGGCATCAAGGGAATGGGTCGTCTTCCCGGCGCCCTCTTCGTGGTGGATGCCAAGAAGGAGAAGATCGCCGTTGCCGAGGCGAACAAGCTGGGGATACCGGTCGTCGCGATCGTGGACACCAACGCCGATCCCGACGTGATCACCGTACCAGTTCCGGGCAACGACGATGCGATCCGTTCGGTCTCACTCATCACCGCGGCGCTCTCCGACGTCATCAAGGAGGCGCGCTCGCAGATGCCGATGCGTGAGGTCACCGAAGATCTCGATGCCGAGACATACAGCACCGATTCCGGCAGCGAGGGCGATGCCGATGCCGATCGCAAGCGTCGGCGCCCCCGCCGCAAGCGGCGGCCGAAGCCCGAGGCCATCGCAGCGCGGCTCAAGACCGATGCCGATGCCGAGGGTGTCGCCGAAGCCGCCGCACCCGGCGCGGCGAGCGACACCGGCGCGTAGGGCGCGGGCCGGCTGGTCTTTCCGCCGCTCTCGGCCCCTGCGGGCCGTGAGCGGCGGCTTTACTACTCACCCCTGAGTTGAACCCGGTTGGAGACCATGGCGAGTACTACGATTTCACCGAAGGATGTCAGCGAGCTCCGGATCCGTACTGGTGCCGGCATGATGGACTGTAAGCGCGCACTGGAGGAGGCTGGCGGCGACATGGACAAGGCCGCCGAGCTTCTCAGAAAGAAAGGCATTGCGAAGGCGGAGAAGCGCGCCGGCAGGGTCGCTTCCCAGGGCGTGGTGGTCAGCTATCTCCATCATAACGGGCAGGTGGGCTCCCTGGTCGAGCTGAACTGTGAGACCGACTTCGTCGCGCGAACCGACGACTTTCAGCAGCTTGCCCGGGACATCGCGCTCCATGTCGCATCGGCCGATCCGATCGGCGTGAATCCGGAGGACATCCCGGCCGAGCTGCTCGATCGGGAGCGCCGCATCGCCGAGGACCAGGTGGCGCAGGAGGGAAAGCCGGAGAACATCCGGGCCAAGATCGTGGACGGCAAGCTCAAGAAGTTCGTCGCCGAGCGCACGCTCACCGAGCAGCCGTTCGTCAAGGACGACAAGAAGACAGTTGGTCAGCTGGTGAAGGAGGCTTCCGGCAAGCTGGGCGAGGCGATCTCCGTCCGGCGCTTCGCACGGTTCAAAATCGGGGAAGTCTGATGGCCCTCGCCTACACCCGCGCTCTGCTCAAGATTTCGGGTGAGGCGCTGGCCGGCGACAAGGGATTCGGTCTCGATTACCAGGTGGTCGAGGCCTTCGCTGAAGAGATCAAGACGGTACACGCCCTCGGCGTGCACCTGGCGCTGGTCGTCGGTGGCGGCAACATCATACGCGGGACGACGGCGAGCCGCGAAGGGCTCGATCGGGTGTCGGCCGATTACATGGGAATGCTGGGCACCGTCATCAACGCGTTGGCGTTGCAGGACGTGCTGGAGAAAATCGGAGTTGATACCCGGGTCATGACCGCGGTGAGAATGGAGTCGGTGGCGGAGCCCTATATCCGGCGCCGGGCAATCCGCCATCTGGAGAAAGGGCGGCTGATCATCTTTGCCGCCGGTACCGGAAATCCATTCTTCTCCACCGACACCGCCGGCGTTCTGCGAGCATTGGAGATCGAGGCACAGGTGATCCTCAAGGCCACCAATGTGGATGGCGTCTATACCGGGGATCCTCGGAAAGACTCGAATGCGACGTTCATCCCGGAGCTCACCTTCCAGGAAGCCATCGTGAAGAACTACGCGGTCATGGATGCCAACGCGTTCGGACTGTGCAAGGCCAATCAGCTGCCGATCGTCGTCTTCAACATCAACCAACCCGGCGCCATCAAGCGCGTTTTGCAGGGCGAGCGGGTAGGGACCATCGTCCGATGAGCACCATCCCCGAATTGACGAAGCACGGCCGGGAATTGATGCACAAAGCGGTCGAGAGCACCAAGCGAGAGTTCAGCTCGATCAGAAGCGGAAAGGCCAGCGTCTCCTTGCTCGACCTGATACGGGTCGAGGCTTACGGCAGCACGGTTCCGCTGAATCAGGTCGCGATGGTCGCGGCCCCGGAGCCACGGCTCCTTACCGTGCAGCCATTCGACAAGGGACTGACGCAAAGCATCGAGAAGGCGATACGTGAGGCAGACCTGGGCCTCAATCCCGCCACTCAGGGCAATCTGATCCGGGTGCCGCTGCCGGCACTGTCGGAGGAGCGCCGGAAGGACCTGGTCAAGGTGGTGCACAAGCTCGGGGAAGAGGGGCGGATTGCCGTGCGCCATGCGCGGACTGAGACGCTGTCGAAGATCAAGAAACTGGAGAAGATCTCCGAGGACGATAAATCGCGAGCGGAGAAGGAGATTCAGAAAGTCACCGACGAGCACATCAAGCAGATCGAGGCTCTCATCCACTCAAAAGAGGCGGAGATCCTCGAAGTCTGAGCGAATGAGCAATCACCTGCCTCAAGCGCTGCGGCTACACGGGGCCGTTCCGGCCCACATTGCCATCATCATGGACGGTAACGGCCGCTGGGCCAAAGGTCGCGCCCTGCCCCGGCCGCTGGGACACCATGCCGGCATGAAGGCCGTGCGCGAAGTCGTGGAGGGTTGTCTCGAGGCAGGCGTAGGCGTTCTCACGCTCTTCGCTTTCAGCCAGGATAACTGGAATCGCCCGGCTGGTGAGATCGAAGCTCTGATGAAGCTCCTCCAGGAGTACATAGCCAAGGAGGCGAACGAGCTCCGGGCCCAGGGGGTGGCCGTGCGGATCCTGGGACACCTCGACGCACTCGGCCCGGGCGCCCGCAAGGCGGTGGACCGGATCATGGCGGAGACAGCCGGCGGGCGGTCCCTGGCATTGAACCTCTGCATTTCCTACAGCGCTCGCGCCGAGATTGCCCGAGCCGCGCGTCTGTTGGCCGAGGCCGCGGCAGCCGGTCGCCTGGATCCGGGCGACATCGACGAGGACGCGGTGGGCCGGATGCTCTATACGGCGGCGTGGCCCGACCCGGATCTGCTCATTCGCACCTCGGGTGAGATGAGGATCTCCAACTTCCTTCTGTGGCAGCTCGCTTACGCCGAGTTGTATGTCACGCCGGTTCTCTGGCCGGATTTCACCCGGCAGCATCTGTTCGAGGCGATCCAGGAGTTCCAGCGGCGCGACCGGCGATTCGGCCGCGTCACTGTCTGATGGATTCGATCGCTCAGGCGAGTGAAGGCAACCTCGTCCGGCGAGTCGGGTTTGCCGCCGTGGCGATCCCGCTTGCGTTGGCCGTTGTGTGGTACGGCGGCCTGCCGTTGGCGTTTCTGCTCGCGCTGGTAGCTGCCTTGGGTACGAACGAGCTGTTCGGCCTGGCTGCGCGACAGGGCATTCGCCCAGCCCGGACATTCGCCCTCGTGAGTGCCGCGGCCCTGGCCCCGGTCACGTACGCCACGCTGGTTGCGGCCGATGTGCGAGCCCTCATCGAGCCCTCCTGGCCTTTCTTGCTGGCAGGCTGGGTGATTGGGTTGCTCACATGGACTCTGGCCGCCAGAGCGCCGGGCGAGAAGCCGCTCGAATCAGCAAGCGTGACCCTGCTCGGAGTCGCCTACACAAGCGTTTTGCCGGCATTCCTGCTCGTGATCAGGCACGGAACATTCGCGGAGAGGTCCTGGCCGGCCGCGTGGCTGGTTTTCTTCCCCCTCGTCGTCACCTGGGTCTGCGATACCGCCGCGATGTTCGGCGGACGGCTCATGGCAGGACCGAAGCTTGCGCCGGCAATCAGCCCGGGGAAGACGCGGTCCGGCGCTGCGGCGGGCGTGATCGGCGGCCTCCTCGTCGCCCCGCTCTTCGGTGCCGTAGTATTTCCACGGGTGGGAGTCGAGGCCCATCTCTGGCAGCTCGTCGTCATGGCGGGCGTCCTCTCGATCATCGGGCAGATCGGGGATCTGGTAGAATCGCTGTTGAAGCGCGCCGCCGGCGTGAAGGACGCCAGCCAGCTGATCCCCGGACACGGCGGAGTGCTCGATCGCTTCGATTCACTCTATTTCGTCATCCCGGTAGCCGCCGCCATGTATCGACTGTTCGGCATCATCTGATGAGTGGATCCGGCGCTCCGCGCGGTATTGCGATCCTTGGCTCTACCGGCTCGATCGGTCGCAGCACGCTCGATGTCCTCCGGCGTCAACAGGACCACTTCCGGCTTATCGCTCTCGCGGCTGGTCGCAATCGGGACGAATTCGCCGCTCAGGTGGCGGAATGGTCTCCGAGCTACGCGGGGCTGGCGGGTGGGGCGAACGACAGTCGCTGGCCCAGCGGTCCCGAGGTACTGGTGGAGGCTGCGACCCATCCGAGCGTGGACATCGTGGTGAACGCGGTGGTGGGAGCAGCCGGGCTGGACGCGACGCTGGCGGCGCTCCGTGCAGGAAAGCGCGTGGCCCTGGCCAACAAGGAAACGCTGGTGATGGCAGGCGACCTTGTAGCGCAGGCCGCATGTGCCGGCGGCGGCGAAATTGTGCCCATCGACTCGGAGCACAGTGCCGTGCTTCAGTGCGTTACCGGCCGCGCCAATGGACTTGCTCGGCTGATCCTCACGGCATCCGGAGGTCCGTTCCGCGAATGGGCCCCGGACCGGGTTCGGGGCGCGACGGTCGAGGAAGCACTGCAGCACCCCACATGGCGAATGGGGAGCAAAATCACAGTAGATTGCGCTACGCTCGCGAACAAGGCCCTCGAACTGATCGAGGCGCATTACCTGTTCGGACTGCCCTACGAGGCCCTGGAGGTGGTGGTGCATCCTCAGAGCATCGTCCACGCGTTTGTGGAGTTTCACGATGGGAGCGTGCTGGCTCAGTTGGGGTTTCCCTCGATGGAGTTGCCGATCCTCTACGCTCTCACGCACCCGGAACGTCTACCGGACTCAGGCGTTCGCCGGTTCGATCCCGTCGCAGCGGGGCCTCTCACATTCGAACCGGTGCGGGCAGATGTCTTTCCGGCTCTGGTGTCCGGCATCGCGGCAGGACGCGCTGGTGGTACGGCACCGGCGGTTTTCAATGCGGCCAACGAAGTGGCCGTCGCCGCTTTCCTCCAGGGAGCCATTCCCTTCGGACGCATCAGCGAGACGATCGAGCGGGCCCTCGACTCGCATGCGCCAGTTCCCGCCAGCTCCGTGGAAGCGGTGCGGGCGGCTGATCGCTGGGGTCGTGAACAAGCCCGGCAGAGTGTGAGGCAATAGTGTTGGTGACCATCCTGGCGCTGATCGTGGTTCTGGGCGTCCTCATCTTCGTGCATGAGGCGGGGCACTTCGTTGCGGCGAAGCTGGCCGGCATCTACGTGCACCGCTTCTCGCTGGGACTCGGTCCTCCGGTCCCCTGGCTCACTTTCCGACGGGGTGAGACGGAGTACTCGATCTCCTGGCTCCCTCTGGGCGGGTACGTCAAGATGGCCAGCCAGGAAGAGAACATCGGAAGCAGCGCACTCGAGGGCGGCACGCCGGCGGTGCCAGTCCCGCCGGACCGGGTTTTCGAGGCCAAGCCGGTCTGGGTCCGGATGGTGGTGATTCTCGCTGGCGTGGTAATGAATGCCCTCTTTGCCTGGGCTGTCTTCTCCTTCCTCGCCTACAAGAACGGGCGGCAGATCGACTCGGTGACCACGGTGGGCCGCGTGGTGGAGGAGGCGGTTCCTCCTGAAGCGGCAGCACTAAAGCAGATCCGTCCTGGTACCCAGATCGTACGCATCAACGGTGACACGGTGCGTTCGTGGGATGACGTTGTATCTGGAATCGTCAACACCCCCGACGACCAGGTGCGCATCGAGCTCTCGAGCGGATCGACTGTGGTTCTGCCGATCCACCCGGATGCGCTGGAGGAGCGCCTCAAAGCAGGCCAGGCGCTCCAGCCATTCCGCACTCCCGTAGTTGGAGAGGTGCTGCCCGACAAACCCGCGGCAGAAGCCGGCATGCAGGAGGGCGACACGATCGTGGCTGTGAACGGGAAGCCGGTCGAGCAGTGGTACGAGGTGCTCGAGCTGTTGCAGGCCAGCCCGAATCAACGGCTGGAAATAGAAGTAGCGCGTGGGGGACAGCGTCGCACACTGGCCGTCACGTCCTACCTCGATTCGATTCCCGGGCCCGATGGCAAGCTGCAGCCGGTTGGACGCATCGGCGTGGCACTCGGAACCGGTTTCATATCAGAGCCAATGGGCCTGGGCGAGGCGATCGCAGCGGGCTGGCAAGGCACCATCGAATCCTCGACCCAGGTGGTCCGCACCGTGCGCGGTCTCTTCAGCGGCCGGATCTCGGGACGCTCAGTCGGCGGCCCGATTCTCATCGGCCAGCTGGCCGGTGAGAGTGCGCGCCTGGGACTGGACACCTTTCTCGGATTCATGGCCCTGATCTCCATCAATCTGGCCATCCTGAACATGCTGCCGATTCCCGTGCTCGACGGAGGTCAGTTCCTCTTCCTCCTGGGGGAAGCGGTGATCCGCCGGCCTCTGCCGTTGAAGCTTCGGGAGCGGCTCACGACCGTCGGCATGGTATTGATCATCCTTTTGATGGGCCTCGCCTTCTCCAACGACATCAGGCGGGTGCTGGGGGGGTAGGGAAGCGGGGCAGCAATTCAGGTCACCTCTAACGCATTGCTGATTACCTCTTCCAGATCCTCCGGCGCGCGGCTGCGGCACTCCTTCCTCAGTCCATCGATCTCGGTGGCGAGGAACTTACCCAGCAA
>DATFFX010000434.1:0-5726 GCA_035249825.1 Gemmatimonadales bacterium
CGTGCTCAAGTTGGCAGATGCAGGTCTGATCGAGCTGGACCATCCTTTATACGACTATCTCCCACTACCTGATGCCGACAACCCGCGAATGAGGCGGGTCACCGCCCGGCATGTGCTGAGTCATACCACCGGCCTTCCCAACTGGCGCCAGCAGCCGTCTCCGTTGGAGCCCGCGTCGGATCCGGGTACCGGATTCAGCTACTCCGGGGAGGCGTACTTCTATCTCCAGCGTGTGGTGGAGGTCCTCAGCAACAAACCGTTCGGCCGCCTCATGCGGGAGCAGGTGCTCGATCCATTGGGAATGAAGCAGAGCAGCTACGTGTGGCAGCCGGATTTTGAATCTCGCATGGCCGCCGGCTACGATGGTCAGGAAAAGCGGCTCGATGTTCAGGGTGCGATCGGTCGACGGACCCAGGCCATTGCCGAAGAATGGCGGAAGCCGCTCACCGAGTGGCGCTACGCCGATTGCGCCCAGGCAGTTCGGCTGGTGAACCCACAGTGGCCGGTGCTCCCCCTGTACATGGTGCCCAACGCCGCGGCGTCGCTGCTCACCACGGTGAGCGATTATGCAAAGTTCCTGAAGCAGATCGTGGCACCTTCAGAGGGAGCAATCGCCCTCGCTCCCGCAACCCGGGGTGCAATGCTCACTCCCCAAATCCGGCTGAATAGCGCGCTCCACTGGGGGCTGGGATGGGGTATCCAGCGCGACGAGCATGGCGAACTCCTCTGGCACTGGGGCGCGAACAATTCATTTCGTAACTTCGTTATCGCCGATGTAACCAACGGTCGCGCCATCGTGGTGTTCACCAACAGCGAGAACGGGCCCCGCATCTACGAACGCGTGATCGTCGCCGTCACAGGACACGATCACCCAGCCTTCCTCTGGATTTAAATACCTCCTCCCGCGCCCTTCGACAAGCTCAGGGTAAACTCCGCGAAGGACCTGCTCTGCTAATTTCCGAGGCTCGCTGAGCAGGTCATCTGCGGACCCTGTGCTGAGCGGAGCGAAGCGCTCCGGATGAGGAACCGTCTTGATCCAACAGCGCTGGAAACTCGCTCTCGCCTTTCTTGCGGTGTACGTCTTCTGGGGCATGACGTACCTGGCCATGCGTGTTGCCGTGGAGGACATTCCGCCCTACCTGATGGCTGGCAGCCGATTCGTTCTGGCGGGTGCCGTACTCTTCGGCTGGGCCCGGAGCAGGGGCGAGGGCCCGCCGCTGATGAAACACTGGCGAGCTGCTGCTATCGTCGGCGTCTTTCTGCTGTTAGGCGGAAACGCCAGTGTCGCGTGGGCTGAGCAGCGGGTGCCTTCGGGGCTGGCGGCTCTTCTGATCGGAGTCGTGCCGATCTGGATGGTGAGTCTGGAGTGGCTGCGCACCGGGTCGCGGCCCAGCCTGCAAGTGGTTGCCGGGCTCTTGCTCGGTGCAGCCGGGGTGGCCTTGCTGGTGCTTCCCGAGGACGGTGGGAATGGAGTCGATCTCTTGGGAGCCGCTGTATTGATCCTGGCTGCTGCTTCCTGGGCGTGGGGCTCGGTAATCTCGAAGTCTCTGCCTCTACCGGCATCACCGTTTCTCGCGACCAGCATGGAGATGATTGCCGGTGGCCTCGCCTGCCTGATCGTGGGGGGATTGGCGGGGGAGTTTGGCGGCTTCAGCCTCGCTGAAGTGTCGGGGCGTGCAGTCCTTGCGTGGCTCTTCCTGGTAGTGTTTGGCTCGCTCGTGGCGTTTACTGCGTACATCTGGCTGCTGGCCCACACTTCGATCGCCAAGGCGGGAACCTACGCCTACGTCAATCCGATTGTCGCCGTGTTTCTGGGATGGGCGCTGCTGGGGGAGGCGGTTTCGTTGCGAACAATGTTCGCCGCGGCGGTAATTCTGCTGGGGGTTGCGCTGGTGAGTATCGAGTGGCCCAGCCGGGTCACCGTCAAGGCTACGCAACCTTAGTTAGCTACCAGTCCATCTGGCCGGTGCCTCCGTCCACGGCTTGACGACCTTCGTGGCTGGTGAGCTGCTCTCGTTCGACCGCCTCGAGCAGGGATCGCGCCTCGGCTTCACTCAGCTCCTCCGCCGACTCGCCTTCCCCTGCACCGTAGCCACCGCCCGCCATGGCGCCCACCGCGGCTTCCGGATTCCCCTCATAGCCGGGGACATTCATGTTCCCCTGTCCGTAATCAGCGGACCGGCCGCGACCCGAAGATCCCCCCGACTCACGGTCTTCGCCCCTGCGCTGCAGCGCCAGCTCGAGGTTCCACTTCGCCATTGAATCCGAGGGATCCAGCCGCAGGGCCTCTTCGTAGGCAGCTATAGCCTGGCGGAGAGGTTCTTGCTTGTCCGCGGCCTCTTCGGACAACCGGACGTATGCGTTCCCCAGATTGTACTGGCTTCGCTGTCTCAGGCGGGGAACACCACTGGCTTCCCGGAGACTCCTGGCCGCGCCCTCGTACCGCTTCAGGCGATAGAGCACCACGCCGAGGTCGTACTGGAGAGTGGGGTCACCGGAGGCATCGAACGCCCGCTGGAAGGCCGCGTACGCCTCCCGGTAGCTGCCCTCATCGTACAGGCGTTCACCGCTGCGGGCGGCGCCCATTCCCGGGCTGCAGCCCGGCAACGTCGCTGCACACACGAGCAGTGGGCAAACAAGAAAATACCTTAGCCAGCGACAATCGAGGTGATGAAAAGGAGCTTCTGCCGTCAAGGAACGATCTTCCTCCTCCCGAGAACCGGCTCCAGGGCGAGCATCAGAATCGCGAGGCCGAGCGGCCACTGAAAACGGTCGGCCCGCTCGGGAGTGGTCCGTGAAGCCATGGTCCGCTGCTCCAGCTTGGCGAGCTCCGCACCGAGCTGCGCTCCCACACCAGCCCGCCAGCGCAGGTATACGCCGTTCGTCTCCAGCGCTGCCCGGCGGAGGTCGCCCTCCTCGAGTCGTGACTGCACTACTCGACCGATGTGGTCCCGGTGCCATTTCTCCGGAGCCGCGCTGCTATCGGCCGGTATGGGCGCACCCGTCTCGGTGCCCATGCCGATGGCAAAGACCGGTACGCCAGCCTGCCGGAGCCGCTTGAGCGCCGGCCCGACGTCCCCTTCGACGCTCTCCCCGTCGGAAAGAATGAGTATCGTCTGGAATCCTTGCTCACCTTCGTGCTCGAACGTGGTGGCAGCAGCGGTCAGCGCGCGTGAGAGGTCGGTGCTCGGGTTCCCCAGGTCATCGGTTGTGGCCGCATCGAGGAACCGTCTGAAGGCGCCATGATCGGCGGTGAGTGGGAGTTGCAGGAAGGCACTCCCACCGAAGACAACCAGCCCAAAGCGACTTCCGGCAGCACCCGCCAGGAGCTCCAGCACCGCCGCCTTGGCCGCAGCGAGCCGGGCTCCAGCGGTGTCCCCGGCGTTCATGGAACGGGAGAGATCGAGCAGCACCAGGACGTCGCGTCCGCTTCCCGCCAGTGACGCGGGACGTTCGCCGAACTGGGGGCGCGCCAACGCGAGAATGAGCAGACTCATCGCTCCCACTCTGGCGATCTGGCGGACTGTCTCCAGCCGGGTCGATGGGAGCGCCGATGCTCGCGCCAGAAGCTCGGGGTCCCCAAAGTTTTCGAGGCGTCTCCTTCTTCGCCGGGCGCCCTGAAGCAGAGCCCATCCTGTGAGTGGCAGCAGCGCCACCAGCGTCCAGGCAATAACCGGATAACCGAAGCTCATGGCAGCGTGCGCAGCCAGGTCATGCCGAGAACCAGCTCCAGAGCCAACAGCAGCAGTGCCGGTATCAAAGCAACGGAGTACAGCTCCTCGTAGTCGCGAGTCTCACGTATGGGCACGTCGCGGCGCTCCAGTGGGTCGATCTCACTCATGATGCGGCGCAGCGCTTCGGGATCGGTGGCCCGATAGAACTGCCCTCCGGTTCGCGAGGAGATCCGCGTGAGTACTGCCTCATCGGAGCGGGTCAGGCGGGCAGGCGCCCGGCCCCAGCGCCAGATGAAGTTGCGATCGGCCACGGAGGTGTCAGCGGTGCTCAGGCCTATGGCGTGGATGCGTATGCCGAGGGAACGGGCCGCTTCGGCCGCTGCAAACGGTGAAGGCTTGCCGGTGTTGTTCGCGCCGTCGGTGATGAGCACGATCACGCTGGCTTTGGCAGGCAGATCCTTGAGCTGGTTGAGACTCATCGCGAGCGCTGTGCCGATGGCGGTGCCGTCCGGGAGCATCCCGATGTCTACCCGCTCGATAGTCTGGCCGAGTAAATCAGTGTCCGGCGTGAGTGGGGCCTGAAGAAAGGTGCGCCCGGCAAACGTGACCAGGCCGATGAGGTCGCCCTCCCTCTTCTGCACGAACTCGCTGAGCACCCGCCGCGCCACCTCCAGCCGGTTGCCGGGCTGAAAGTCTCCTGCCTTCATGCTGCTCGAGATGTCGAGGGCTACCATGATGTTGCGCGAGCGAAGCTTCACCTCCTGCACGGCGTGAGGCAGCTGGGGGCGGGCCCAGGCGACGATCAACAGGCAGAGGCCGCTCACACGTAATACGCTCAGGATCGGCCGCCACCGCGCTCGCCGGGTTGGTGGCTCATCCGATAAGAGTGAGAGCGCTGGGAAGCCGATGTACTCCGCGGGAGCACGACGCCGGAGGAGCCAACGACGGATGGCGTAGCCCAGAGGGATGGCCAGGAGCAGAAGGAGGAAAGGATCAGCGAACCGCATATGCGCTCTCCTCCGCTGGAGGAGCCGCGTGCCATGCGGCGAGCAATCGGCGGGCCCGGGTCAGGAAATCCGCTGCCGATGCTTCTACCGGGCGCATCTCCGCAAACTTGACCAGATCTGCCTCGGCCAGGATTTCGTGGCACTGATCCCGGAGTCCTCCCCTGCCAAGGTGCGGCGGGATTGCCCACAGCAGCTCGGACGTGGTTCGCTCCAACGCACCAACGTCGTGAGCATCCTCCAGATATTGCCGAAGCGTCTGGGCCACTGCCTCGTAGTGGCGCTCGACTATGCCATGAGCAGGCCACTGCTCGGCTTCGACCCGATCGAGTCGTGCCAATGCCACCTCGTACGCGCTGGGTGGCGCCGATACGACGGAAACGTCGGGCTCTGCTGGCGGAGTGGGAGCGGCTGCTTTGCGGCGGAATCGACGAGAGAGCGCCGCGCCCGCGAGCAGTGCCGCCGCTACCGCCAGCCAGGGCCACAGTGGCATCGGCCGCCGTTCGATCTCCCTGATGTCCTTCAAGGGCGGATTCCCGGCGGACGGAAGCACGGCACTGATAGTTACGAAGGCGGAGTCACTCGACAGGGTTGCACGGCTGATCCCCTCTGTCACGCGCATGAAGGGTATGCCGAAGATCGGCACCGGCCGGCGGCCAGTACGATAAAAAGCGACTCGCGCGCTTCCGTGATAGACCCGGTTAGGGGACCGGTGCAGCTTCTCGACCGAGAGCACCCGTACACCGGGCGGCATGGCGCCCGCTACCTGGGGAACGGAGTCCAGCAGCTGATCCCGCTCGTGCACGTGAATTCGGAAGCGAAGGATGACGGAATCGCCGATGGTAGCTGGGGCAGACTGGGGAGTGACGCTGAACGATTGGCCGGACATCTGGGCGGAGAGATCCTTCGCTGCGCTCAGGATGACAGCCGCTACGCTCAGGGTGACAGCCGCTGCGCTCTGGATGACACGGCTCAGCGCGCGTCTCATCGCCACAGCATGCGCTCCCGCCGCCGGAAGAACGCCAGGAGTGGTTCCGCATACGACTGA
>DATFFX010000435.1:0-3970 GCA_035249825.1 Gemmatimonadales bacterium
TGCGCCGGGTTCAGCTCCACCAGGTATTGAGCCAGCTGAAGGCCCAGGTCCTGGCTCTCCTCCAGGTCCAGGATGATCAGCTCGGGCCCAAGCGTCCGCAGCGCTTGTATCTGCTGCTCGCCGAATTGGTGGAGCGGGGTAGTGAGCTCCAGATCCAGTGAGACTGGACGGTCGGGCCCGGTCAGGATTTGCTTGACCTGGGTCACGAACGTCGAATCGCTGGAGATCAGCGCGGCTCGGGCAAGCTGTGCATTACTCATCAAGGCAACTCGATTCCTCTTCGATTCGTAACCGGCCTTTCAGGGTTGAGTGGAAGGCCAGACCTCTCCAGCAGCTTACTTGATCAGCTGCAGCGTCTTGATAAGCGTGCCGGTCGTACCTTCACCCCCACCAGGCCCAGTGACAAATCCCAGAAAGCGGCCCGTGATCGCCGCTTTACACCCGGCACCCGAACATCCGGCCGGCCGCTCATCTATCCAGACCTTGGCGAAGTTATTGAACACGAGCGAGTTGTCGCTCGGGGCCAGCATCTCCAAGTGCGGATTATATAGTGCGACCACCACTACCCGCGGACTATTAGGCAATCCATCCTGGTCTGCGTCGCCGAAGTCCGAACCGTCCACCCGGTTGTAGTCATCATTCCAGGTTGCGTCACCATCACGCCCGATCCGGGTATCCCAGGCGGGACTGATCGTCCCAGCGGTGGCGCCGTTCCCTGCCGCAGCTGGATAGCCTTCTCCACCGACTGTAGCGATCTGGCAGTCCTCCTCCTCGATCTTTGCGCGCAGGATATCCCCGCTGTTGGCATCATTCGATGTGAAGCCCCAGGCATAGTAGTTGGAGCTGGTGGTCCCATCCTTGGGAGACAACGTCATCAAGGTGATCTGACGACCGTAATCGTTGACTTTATTCAAGAACGAATTGCTCCCCAGCCCGTTCCTAGTGGCTGTACCGTAGCCAAATTCACCCTGGCCGTCGCCGTCCGCATCGTACACGTCCACGCCGTGGTCGTACTCCCAAAGCTCTCGTTCAGTCTGACTGCCGCTCGGGCCGCTCAAGACGCCATTCCCATCAAGATCGACGAAATCCCAGAGCTCATCCTCGACCAGCTCCTCGGGAGGATCGTTTGCTCCCGCGCCTGCCACATCAACGTTATTCCAGAGATCGGGGATCGCTATGGGCATGATACACGACGCGTTACTGGTCTCGATGACGTGGGCGGCTGCAAGCGCGTTGATTCTCATCGTGGGGATGCCGAAGACATTGGCAAACCACAGCGCTATGTCACCACCAGCGTAGGTCACGGTCACGGTTTCGTTGGGCAGATCCACGTCCACGTCGATTTCGGGATCCGTGATCTGAACCGTATGGACCATGTGCCTGTTCGCATACTCACGCGCGCGCTCCTCCGCGATGGCAACCTTATCCTGGGTGGGGTCTGGAATCAGAAACGCACTCGCGCCGGCCAAGGCGGCGGCGTCCACCGCGCGCTGAGCCTCGGCTTTGGCCGACTTGATCATCCCATAATCGACCGCAAGGGCACTCATACCCAGGGCGAGAAACATCATGAGTGCCATCATGACCAGGGTAACACCGCGTTCACCCAGGCGTGCTGAACTGATCCTACGAAGCCACCGCATAGATCCTCCCTCAATGCTCCTGATAACTTCTCCATGCTGTATCTGCCGGACCCTTCATCTTCATATCACCAGTCCACTTCCAGGCGGCCGGCTCCCCAGTAGGCAGCAGGGCGGGCGAGTCGCTCGGGAGCACCAGCTTGGGTGAGACCAGCACCAGCAGCTCGGTGCGCCGCTGACGGGCGTCCTTGGACCGGAAGAACTGCCCCAGTATCGGGATGTCGCCCAGGATCGGGATCTTGGTCGAGTTGTCGGTCATGGTGTTGTCCACCAGTCCGGCAATGGCCAGGTACTGCCCGTTCTTCATCTCGACTTCGGTCTCGGCCCGACGGGTCAGGAGGCTGGGAATGGTGAAGCCGCCAAAGACCAGTGGGTTCGAGAAGTCCAGCGCCGAGACTTCGGGTGCAACCTTCAGCCGGATGCTGCCGCCGCGGGTGATCGTGGGCGTGAACCGCAGCCGGATGCCGAACTCCTTGAACACGATCGAGACTGCGTTGCCGGCGCCGCCCCCTTGCACGGCGGGGTAGGGAAACTCGCCGCCGGCCAGGAATGTTGCCTCTCGACCAGGCAGGGCGATGAGGTTCGGTTCCGCCAGACTCTTCAGGAGTCCCTTGGAGGTGAGCGCACGGATGAGCACCTCGATGCTGGCCGTGGCGTTGAACAGTCCGAAGTCTACGACTCCGTCGGAGAAGGTACCGTCCTGTGGATTGGTGTTGCTGGATCCGATCCAGCCCGGATCGAAGTCCCGCTCGGCGTTCAGGCGCTGGGGATTCAGCGTAGCCAGTTGGGAACGGAACTCCTTGATGGCGCTCTTGTTCACCTCGGCGAAACGCACCTTGAGCAGGACCTGAACCGCCTCCGGTGTAGTCAGGTTGTCCACGATGGTGGCGCCGGAGCCCTTGGCGATCTCGACCGCGCGGTTGGCCACGCTCGCGTCTCGCACCTGGCCCGATAGTGTGACCACGTTGCCGCTGGCGATCACGTCGATGGTCTCCCCGGCCAGCACCGAGCTGAGATAGCGTTGGAGTCCGGGCGCGTCGGCGGTCACCTCGACCGAGTACAGCTTGATGTTCCCGGCGTTGTCCCACAGGAACAGGCTGGTCGTGCCCAGGGTCTTCCCGTTGATCAGCACCTCGGTCGGAGAGACCACCACCGCCTCGGCGACGGCAGGATCACCGATGGAGAACCGCTGAATCGGGGTGGTGTTGACCAGCAACGCGGAAGCTCCTTTGGAAACCGAGACGACCTGCTCCGGTGCCCGGACTACCCGCTGCGCCTCGACCGAAGAGGCAGCGAGGAGAGCAACGACCGGAACGGTGCAGGCGAAGCACCACCGCCAGGCATGCCGGGAAGCAATTGTCCAACCGTGGCGGAAAGTGCGCACGAGTTTTCCATTGGTGAGGGTCAGGGTTTCTGGAACGTGGTCAGGGTCCGCTCGCCCCCACGGTACCCCTCTACGACGGTGGGGTTCGCCCTGGGTGGAGGCGCGGCTGCGCGGCTGCGCTGCGGTCGGCGGGGAGCCGACTCTCCGCTGCTCGGCGATAGCTTATCGGCGCGGGCACCACTGGTAGCGACGGACAGCGTGTCGAGGGTGTTGCGCAGCGCCAGCTGGAGCCGGCCTTCCTTGGCGGCCAGTGCCAGCAGCTCGGCGTCATCCGGCGACACCAGCAGCGTGATGACCGTGACGGTCTGCGGCTTTCCTTCCTTGTCCCGGGTCACCGACTGGCCCGCGGCCAACGTCCGAACGTTTTGCAGCAGTGTCTTCGTGATCGCCTGGGGGCGGTTAGGTCCCTTGTCGAGTGTCAGCATGACATCCACCCGGGTACCCGGCAGTACGAACCCGGCAACGCCGATTACCTCGTCCACCCGGACGCTCACGGCGCGCATGCCATCCTTGATGATGATGGGAAGCCCCCCGCCTGCATCCTTGGTTGACATCTTGGAGTCCAGCAGCGGCTCATTCTCGGCGACGGGGGTGATCACCCCGCGGCCAACGGCATCCTTCACCGACCTGACATAGCCGCTGGGAACGGTAGTGCCGGGCCAGTTCACGACCTTGACGTCACGCTCCGTCACCAGCGCTCCGACGGGCAGATTGCGGGCGGACAGGACGATGGATGCCGTCCGGGGCTCGGATGCCATCAGCGGCGTGGTGCGCTCCCTGAGGTATCGGAGCGCGAGGAGTGCTGCCACTACCCCTGAAGTGAGAGCCAGGAGGAGCATGAACCAGGGTCGTCTTTTTTTCATGAGAATGCTCGCTTACCCATCTCGGGTGACTCCGGCCAGAAAGAGCATGTCTCCCAGCCGTGATTGCTGCGTGAAAAAATCACCTA
>DATFFX010000436.1:0-3931 GCA_035249825.1 Gemmatimonadales bacterium
GCCACCCTCATCTATACCTCGGGCACGAGCGGCGAGATGAAGGGTGTCATGCTCACCCACGGCAACATCGCATCGAACGTCAGCACCTGCTGCACGCTGTTCAGTTTTACCGAGCACGACGAATGTCTGTCGTTCCTGCCGCTCTCGCATATCTTCGAGCGGATGTTCGGACACTATTCGATGTTTCACTCGGGTGTCCTGATCAATTATGCCGAGAGTGTCGAGACTGTGGCCGCCGACATGATGCGGTGGCGGCCAACGCTGATGGCATCGGTGCCGCGGCTATACGAGAAGATCTACGGCCGGGTGCTCGAAGCGGTACGAGCCGGATCCGGTCTCAAGCGGCGGATTTTTTTCTGGGGCAAACGCGTGGGCGAGTCGGTGGTGGATCTTCGCCTGTCCAATCGCCCGCTCTCGCCCACTCTGGGCGCGCAGTTCCGCCTGGCGGACCGGTTGGTCTTCGCCAAGCTCCGGGCGCGTACCGGGGGCCGCATACGATTCTTCATCTCAGGTGGGGCTCCGCTGTCGGCTGACATCGCCCGTTTCTTTCATGCTGCGGGCATGCCGGTGCTGGAAGGGTATGGCCTTACCGAGACATCCCCCGTCATTGCGGTGAACACCTTCGAGCACCAGAGGCTGGGTACCGTCGGACAGCCGATTCCCGGAGTGGAAGTACGAATCGCACCCGACGGCGAGATCATCACTCGCGGCCCCAACGTCATGATCGGCTACTACAACAAGCCCCAGGCGACTGCGGAGGCGCTCGACGGCGATGGGTGGTTCCATACCGGGGACATCGGCATGCTGGATGCGGATGGCTTCCTGCGGATTACCGATCGCAAGAAGGACATCATCGTGACCGCCGGGGGCAAGAACATCTCGCCCCAGCCCATCGAGAGCCTCGCCAGGACCAACCGGTTCGTGTCCAGCGCGATCATGCTGGGTGACCGACGACCGTTTCCTATCATGCTGGTGGTACCCAATTTCGAGACGCTGGCTGCCTGGGCCACGCGCGAAGGCATCCCTCATACCGATTCTGCAGCACTGGTGGCTCGACCCGAGGTTCAGAAGAAGATCGAGCATGAAATGGGCACGACGCTGAGCGACCTGGCGGGGTTCGAGAAGCCGAAGAAGCTGCTCCTCCTGTCGCGCGACTTCAGCCTCGAGACGGGCGAGCTCACTCCCAAGCTCAGCGTCAGGCGCCGGGTGGTGGAGCAACGCCATGCGGCTGCCATCGAGGCACTTTACCACACAGCGGAGTAGGCCATGGGACTGGAGATCATCGCGGGCGTTGCCTTCGGGGTGTTGCTGGCCGGGTGGGTTCTATTCAGGATCCTGAAACGCGGCAGGCGCTGAGAGGCGGCAAACGGTGAGCGGAAAACCTCCGGCGCGTCATCCCGAGCGAATGCGAGGGATCGCTCAATGAGACGTCAGTTCGAGATCCTTGTACCGACGTAAACCCGAGCGATCCCTTCGGCAGGCTCAGGGCAGGCTCTTCGCTTCGCTCAGGATGACAATCACGCCGTGCTTCCCTCTCACCGCTTATTCGTTCCTACCCACACACCCGCTGCGCTGGCCACCACCTCGATAAGATTCGCCGGAGGAGCCGTCCCCTCGCCCACCACGCGAAGACCCGGTAGCACCACTCGAGCGGCCTCACTGATCCAGCGCGGATCATCCCCAAACGGCGGGCTCAGTACAACACCTCTCATCACCGCTGATTTGATCGGGAGGCTGCCTCCCCGAAGAACACTCAGCGCCGCCGAATCGGCCACGCTCGCTGGCGGGTTTACAGCCACCAGCGCCACGCCGGGATTGAGCGTCGTCAGCTCGCCCCAGAGCGAGCCAGCGGTCCCGACGAGCGTCAGGTAACCGCCCGGCCCGTGGAGCCCGACCAAAGTGGAGATCGCATCGGCATCGAGAACCGCCGCCGCGCCCGCGTCGGGCTGCGGCGCATCTCCGGTGTCCAGCACTCCGTCAGCCAGCTGGAACGTTCGGCCACATACCGGACATCCGAGATGTCCCGTCCGTACCGAGCGCCCTTCCATGACCTCCGGCAGGAGCACGAGGAAGCCCTCTTCGTGCGGCTCAGGACAACGGAGGTGGTCGGTGAGCTCGATGAACATGGAGAGGTGAGAAGTGAGAAGTGAGAAGTGAGAGAGGTGTCACCCTGAGGGCCGTAGGCCCGAGGGGGCCGGCACTCGATACCTTCCCATGCAGTCGTCTGTCACGCGGCATCTAGTTTCGGCCCCCTCGCCGTCCGTGCGCTTTGACTTAGGGTAACACCCCTTCTCACCTCTCACTTCTCACCTCTCACCCTTCACGGTTTGAACACCACCCAGCTCAGCTTGCCCTCCTCCACTGTCACCTGCCGGAATACCTTCTTCCCGTCTATCTCGGTGCCGACGGAATAGGTGCCGGGTGGCACGTCACTCACGGCGAAATGTTCGCCGTAGAGGGGATGGGAATGCGCCTTGTCGCCATAGGTCTCGGCAAATGAAAACGGAGTGTCGGCTGGATCGCGCTTCGTGATCCCGTATATGCGCGCCTGCGGAACCGGTTTCCCGCTGCCGTCGAGCACCTGTCCTGCCACGATGCCTGTGCCCGGCAGCGGCTCGATCCAGAGCTCGGGATTGGTGGTGTATGGAGGGAAGCGCTGCAAGGAGTCCACGATTAGCGCCACAGAGTCGCTGGGTGAGGCGGAGACCTCGAGGTGCAGGTGATCGTTCGTGGCGCGGCCGGTATTGCCCACCCGGGCGATCACGGCCCCTCGGGACACCTTGCGCCCGACTTTCACCGTCAAGGCGGAGTTGTGATAGTAGGTAGAGAAAATACGATGCCGCTTGCCGTTGGCGGTGACCGAGGTGTCATGACGGATCGTGACCGTCAATGCGCCGGCTTCCGCCGGTCCGGCATAGACCACCGTGCCCGATCCAATGGCATGGACCGGCGTTCCATCCGGGTTATTGAACTCGACCCCCTGATGCTGCTGGAAGTTGCCGCCCATGGTGGACCCATAGCGATACGTCTGGTCAATGAGACTGTTGTCTGTCAGCGCGATCGGCCGCTTGAACCAGGCCGTGCGAGGAGCTCGCGGTGCCTCGGCCGGGGGGCCTGCCTGGCGGAAACACGGCAGAGTATCGGTGCTGGGGCGAAGCCCGCACTGAGTGCCCCGGATGAGCTGTTTGCCGAAGAGCAGGGCATTTGCCGGAGGAAAAGCAGCGGCGCTGAGGGTCTCAGCTAGCCATCCCGCCGGTCCGCGGCGGAGTCGCTGGCTGCCACGGAGGGTCGCCACATTCCAGCCCCGTCGGTGCGCGGCCACCCGGCGCACGTATTCGCTGCGTAGCACCGGAAACATTGTGTCCGCGGGGCCTCGAGCCCGGGGCCCTGTCGCGTCGCCTATCGCCGTCCAGCTGGCGCCATCGTTGGTGGTCACTTGCAAGCCGTCTGCCGTTCCTATGACAGTGGTGTCGCCGCGTACGGCGATTCCGGACGGTGTCACATACTGCCACTCGGGCCCAAGCTGGTCATAGGTCCAGTTTCTCCAGGTAGCGCCACCGTCGGTGGACAAACCCCACCCATTCCCGATCGTTCCATACCAGATCTGCCCCCGGGCTCCAAAAGCGATGGCCTGCACGAAATTCCATGAGATCGAGCTATCGGTCGTGTCATGGCGGATCGGCTCCCAGACGGTGGCACCAGCCGGCAGCCGGTATATCCCGTGGCCGTAGGTGCCCACCCAGATCGCGCCCCGCGGATCCCGCGCGACCGACAGGACGTGTACACCCCACCCGGTGCTATCGGGCAGCGGGGGAATAGCCCCCTGTGCACGCAAGGCGGGGGCTTGCGCCATTACGCCGAGTAAGCAGAAACAGCCTAGCCGCATGCGCCCGCTTCGCAGGTACCCGACGCAGGTGAAAGCCGACCGAAC
>DATFFX010000437.1:0-9810 GCA_035249825.1 Gemmatimonadales bacterium
CACGTCCCGCTTGCCGAAACGGACCGGCAGGCAGGTGGCCGAGCCATAGCCGGCCTCCATCACAGTTTTCTCTACTTCCAGGAGCTGTTCGGGCCGGAAATGAGGCGAGGGTATCGGCACGGCAAGGTCATCGGCCGCGAGCTCGGCGGGCCCCAACAAAGCCACGCCGCCCTGCGATGGATACAGCCACAGTCCCATCAGATCGTGCGGTACTTCAACCGAAACGGTGTTGGAGAGCGCCTGCTGCCAGGTGGCGAGGGCTGCGGAGTCCGTCTGGCCGGTTTCGACTCGAAGAATGGGAACGAGCGGTTCGCTCCCCTGCTTGGGGAGAGGATCCTCCACAGTCTCGTCCTGCGACGCGAACGTCATAGGCGCGCTTACAGGGCATGAGGTATGCCTATGGGCCGAGCTGATTAAGTCGCGTGCTCTTACGTAGTTGCGGCGGCTACCCAGGCTGTTCCGGCGTTCCGATCGTGCATCGGGTCGCGTCCTGCCCGCGTATCTTGCACCCTGCTTCCTTGCACCCTGTTGAGTTCCAACTACTTGACATACCCCCACCCCCTATGATATTTCTCCCTATGTCCAAACCACGGAAGTCATATGCCTGAACTCGTCCTTCATATCAGCGGCATGAGCTGCGGGCACTGCCTGCGCGCGGTCAACGAGGCGCTGGCATCACACCCCGGGCTCCACCTCGAGTCGGTTCGGATGGGACAAGCAGTCGTCCGCTATGATGATCAGATCACCAGTCCAGCAGCGATCGAGGCTGCTGTGGCTCAGGCCGGCTACACTGCGACTTCAGCACCAGCAACCGAAGCAATGAAGGACCAGCGTTGACCATCATCGAGATTTTGGTAACCGTGCTGGGGTTGGCCGCGATCATCGCGATCAACTACTGGTTCTTCCTCAGCAAGCGGCACCGGTGAGCATCCTATGAATCCCCCGACAGCCACGCTGCCGGTTACCACCACGATCCCGGTATCAGGGATGACGTGCGCTGCGTGCAGCGCGAGAGTACAGCGCACCCTGGAAAAAACGCCTGGCGTGAGCTCCGCCAGCGTCAACCTCATACTCGGATCGGCCACGGTCGATTACGACGCTCAGGAGATCACTCCGGAACAGCTGGTCGCTGCGATTCGTGAAACCGGGTACGGTGCCGAGCTTCCCCGGGAGGGCGAAGGTGCGGAAGGGCTGCTGGAAATCCAGGATGAGCGCCGTACCGACGAGACCATCGAGCTCCGCCGCAAGTTTGCGCTGAGCTCGATTGCCGCGGTGCTCACCATGGTATTCAGCATGCCACTGGCATCGCTGGCTCCGGGCTCGATAAGCGATCCGCTCATGCGCTTCATGATGCCCGTCGGAGATGGCTTGCGGCAGTTGGCACCATGGATCGACACGGTGTCGGCCGACGGTTGGCGTTACCTGCTGCTCGCCCTCACCGTTCCAGTTGTCGCGTGGGCTGGACGGCACTTCTATGTCCGAGCCTGGGCTGCATTCCGCCACCATGCGGCGGACATGAACACGCTGATTGCCGTCGGCACCGGCGCTGCGTTTCTCTTCAGCCTCGGTGTTACCCTCGCAGACGACTGGCTCGTTACCCGAGGTATCGAGCCTCAGGTCTACTACGAAGCTGTTACCTGGATCATCGCCCTGGTGCTGCTCGGCAACCTGCTCGAAGCGCGGGCCAAGGGCAGGACATCAGGGGCGTTGCGCCGGCTGATCGCGTTACGACCAACGACGGCGAGAGTACTTCGTGGAGGCCATGAGCAGGAGATCCCGCTTGGCCAGCTCCGCCCAGGTGATGAAGCAGTGGTCCGTCCGGGTGAACAGATTCCGGCCGATGGCATCGTCCTCGAGGGCAGCAGTTACGTGGATGAGTCGATGCTGACTGGTGAGCCGGTACCCGTGCTCCGGAGTGCAGGCGACCGGGTCATCGGAGCAACCCTCAATCGCAGTGGGGCCTTCCACTTCAGCGTCATGCGGGTGGGCACCGGCACGGTACTCTCGCAGATAATTCGGCTGGTCCAACAGGCGCAGCTCTCAAAGGCACCTATACAGCGTCTTGCCGACCGGATCTCAGCGGTTTTCGTGCCGGTGGTTCTCTCGCTGTCGGTCGCCACATTCGTTGCGTGGTTTGTTCTCGGGCCAGCCCCAGCGTACCTGCACGGGCTCGTTGCCGCGGTCACTGTTCTCATCATCGCCTGCCCCTGCGCCATGGGCCTGGCGGTACCGACAGCCGTCATGGTCTCCACCGGGCGAGGCGCCGAGCTGGGCGTTCTCATCAAGAAAGGTGAGGCTCTCGAGCGGACGGGGCATCTCGATGCGGTCATCCTGGACAAGACCGGCACGGTTACCCAGGGGAGCCCGGCAGTTCAGTCGGTGGAGATTGCACCCGGTGCCGGGCTGGCTGATACCGAGATCCTTCAGCTCGCAGCCTCGGTAGAACGGCTGAGCGAGCATCCGCTGGGAGAAGCGATCATCAACGAGGCCGAGCGCCGGGGAGTGCCTGGCCGTCAGGTCGTCAATTTCCGGAGTTATACCGGCAAGGGCGTCGTCGGTGAGGTGGAAGGCCGGCGCGTGGCAGTAGGTACCCCGGCGCTGATGCGGGAGGAGGGAGTCGATTCCACGCCACTGCGGAACAGGTCGAACCAGCTCAGCAGCCAGGCCCGGACCCCAGTGCACGTCGCGGTGGATGGCCGTCTCGTTGCCCTCATCGGGGTGGCCGATCCGATCAAGGAGACCAGTCCTGAAGCCGTGAGCCGCCTGCGCGGACTGGGTCTCGAGATCATCCTGCTCACCGGGGACAATCGCCGGACGGCCGAGGCAGTCGGCCGTACCGTCGGAATCGACCAGGTGATGGCGGAGGTGTTACCCGACGGCAAGCTCGAGGAAGTGCGGCGGATTCAGGAGCAGGGCAGATCAGTCGCCTTGGTCGGCGATGGCCTGAATGACGCGCCCGCTCTGGCCCAGGCCGACATCGGAATCGCCATGGGGAGTGGAGTAGACGTGGCGGTCGAGGCGGCCGATATCGTACTGATGCGGAGTGATCTCCTCGGGGTGGTGGACGCCATCCGCCTCTCCCGCCGAACGATGCGCATCATCCGCCAGAATCTCTTCTGGGCGTTTGTCTACAACGTCGTCGGAATTCCGATCGCCGCCGGGGTGCTCTACCCCAAGCTCGGTTTGCTGCTGACACCGGCGATGGCAGCGGCAGCGATGGCCGCCAGCTCAGTCAGTGTGGTGTCGAACAGCCTGCGGCTCAGGAGATACAAGTAAACAGTAAATAGTGAAAGGTGAACGGGGATCCGCGTAACCGGCTTCACTGTTCACCGTTCACGATGCACCGTTCACCGTTCACTGTCATAGAGGAGCCCCATGTCGGCGGAAACAACCTCACCTTGCGCCTGCGGTGCCCGCTCAGGGAGCGGAACTCACTCCGGCGTCGACCCCGAAGCCAAGCACGCCATTGGCAGCAGGCTCAGGCGGGTCGAGGGGCAGGTGCGGGGCATCCAGAAGATGATCGAGGAGGAACGCTACTGTGCCGACGTGCTGATGCAGCTTTCTTCGGTGCAGGAGGCGCTGCGGGGCGTCGGGCGAGCATTGCTGCAGAATCACCTGAAGCACTGCGCCACTGAGGCGATTCGCTCGGCGGATCCCGCCAAGGCCGAGGCAATGTACGAGGAGCTCATGGAGCTGATGTATAAGAATGCGAAATAAGGGGGGTAAGGTGGTACGGCGGTAGGCCTGGGAAGCCGGGGACTGTCACCCTGAGCGCAGCGTAGGGGCCGAAACTCCGCCATAATTCAGCCCGCTCATCTACTCGACCTTCCCACCTTCTCCGTCTTCTTTTTCTTCCCGTCCTTCCTCTCCGTTTTGTCCGTCTTCTCCGTTCTCTTCGATTCCTCCGCTCGCTGGTCCCGGAATTCCAGCGCCGAGCGGTATTCCTTCACCAGCCGATCCATCATCTCACGCCGCCGGGAGTAGAGCCGCCTGAGCGGCCGCCTCTCCCTCCGTTCGCAGGCATAAGCCGTCAGGAGCGGAAGGCCGATCGAGCTGTCGGTGTAAATCACCACGGTTCCCGGAAGCTGATCGGGATCGATCTTGCCCCAGCTCACGGCCTCCGCCGGTGTGGCGCCCGACAAACCGCCGGTGTCCGGCCGTGCGTCGGTCATTTGCAGAAAGTAGTCGTGCCCGCGCTCGTCGATCCCGAGCACCTCCTGAATCTGCGGCTCGGTCTGGAGCATGAAGTTTTTCGGGCTGCCGCCACCGACGATCAGTACCCCGCTCTTACCGCCCGTGCGCTTGGCCTCCAGTACGATGCTCGCCGTTTCATTGACATCAGCGCTGACATCGAAGCTGAGCTTGCTGCCCGCGAGAGCCTGTTCCGCCACGTTCATACCGATAGAGCTGTCGCCCGGCGAGCTGGTGTAAATCGGCACCTCCAGCTCATGGGCAGCTGCCAGCACCGAGCGGCGAGAAAGGCCCAGCGCCCGCTCGCGCTCGCGTACGTAGCCACCCAGCAGGTAGTGATACTCCGCCGTGCTCATCGGCCGCTGGAATTCCTGCCGGGCTGATACTTCCCGAACGAAGGCATCGGTCGAGAGCAGCACGTTGTAGTCGAAAAAGATATCGTAGATCCGGACCACACCTTTGTCCCGCAGCTCGACATCGTCCGCGGTCGGCGTGCCGCGGTGCATGGCCAGGCCCAGCGCAAAATGAGCGTCGTGGTAGAGGTTTGCACCGGTCGAGATGATCCAGTCCACGAAACCCGACTCCATCAGTGGAATGAGGCAGCTCATGCCGAGACCAGCAGGGGTCATTGCGCCGGTCAATGTCATTCCCACGGTGACGTCGGCATCCAGCATTCGCTGGGTGAAGAGCTGGCAGCCCTCCCGTAACCGGCCGGCGTTGTACGCCAGGAATGCATTATCGATCAGCGCGGCAACGGTCTCCTTCCCGGTGACTGCCGTGGGATCGATGCGCTGGCCCCGGAGGTAGCGGGCGGACGGGCGGGTCATCGCTTCTCGTTCCGCGCCTCTATGACTATGCGCGTCGCATCGGCGGGATCGTCCGTAACGTGGAACAGCAGGAGATCGTGGGCGTCGATCTTTCCTTCGGACACAACAGTACGGCGGAGCCAATCGACCATCCCGGACCAGTACTCCTTGCCCATCAGTATGACCGGGAAGTGCTTCACCTTGCCGGTCTGGATCAAGGTGAGGGCTTCGAACAGCTCATCCAGCGTTCCGTATCCACCAGGGAAGACGATGAAGGCAGTGGCGTACTTGACGAACATCGTCTTGCGCACGAAGAAAAACTTGAAATTCAAGCTCCGGGTCAGGTAAGCGTTCGAGCCCTGTTCGAAGGGCAGCTCGATGTTGCACCCGATCGAAAGCCCACCGCCTTCCAACGCTCCGCGGTTGGCGGCCTCCATGATTCCCGGGCCTCCGCCGGTGATCACGCATATGCCTGCTTTCGCCAGCAGGCGCGCGGTCTCAACGGCGGCGGCATACTCGGGCTGGTTCGGCTTGCTGCGAGCGGAGCCGAATATCGAGACCCCATCTCTGACGTCGGCCAGGTTGTCGAAACCCCAGACGAACTCTCCCATGATGCGGAGCACCCGCCAGGGATCCGATACCAGCAGCTGTTCCTTGTCGTGACGCTCCCGCGGCTGCGGACCCTCGAGGAGGGTCTCGTCCTCGGTGGGGCGCTTGTGGTCGTCCATGGCTCGATAAGGGCTATTTGTCATGCACGGTCTTGGGAGGCATAGGGTGCGCAATATACCAATTATACTTGGCGCATGTCCCGCTCCTGGCTGTCACTCGCCGGCCGACTCGCCTGGCGAGGTGTTCTGAGCCCGAGACTGGGGCTCGATCTCCTCCGAACGGCCTGGGCTTTTCGCCGGCGGGACTGGTGGAGGCGCGCACCGTACTTGCCGGTGCCGGATCGGACGTACCTGCGGTGGCGGATGTATACGGCATACGCGGATGAAGAGGCTGTACCTCCGCTGGAGGATGTGGTGCGGTTTGCCCGCTGGCGCCGCCAGACGATGGGTCTGTGAACAAGTGCGAGGTGAGCAGTGAGAGGTGAGCGGGCGCGGTCTGAGATGCCCCATGTCCTTATCCTGGGCGGTGGCTTCGCCGGGCTCTATGCCGCCCGAGCCCTCAAGCGAGCGCCGGTCCGGGTGACGCTGGTGGACCGCCGCAACCACCATCTGTTCCAGCCGATGCTGTACCAGGTCGCTACCGCCGCACTCAACCCCAGCGACATCGCCGCTCCTATTCGATCGGTGCTGCGCGATCAGCCTGACACGGAAGTGCTTCTCGGAGAGGTGGAATCGATCGACGCGGTGAAGCGCCGGGTAGTGCTCACCGACGGGGCGGACTCGACGTACGACTATCTGATCATCGCCACTGGGGCGCGGCACTCCTATTTCGGTCATGACGAGTGGGAGCGGCTTGCGCCTGGGTTGAAGAGCATCGAGGACGCGGTCACCATCAGGGACCGGGTACTTCTCGCGTTCGAGAAGGCCGAGCGAGAACCTGACCCAGTCCGCCGCCAGGCGCTTCTTACGTTCGTCATTGTCGGTGGCGGTCCGACCGGGGTCGAGATGGCCGGGGCTGTGGCCGAGCTCCGGCGCTACGCCCTCCGCCGGGATTTCCGGCGCATCGATCCCGGTGAAGCCACCGTTCTGCTTCTGGAGGGTGGGCAGCGCCTGCTTACTTCATACCCTCAGAGCCTGAGCGACCGGGCCAAGCGCGATCTCCGCCGCCTCGGAGTGGAGGTCCGCACCGAGACCCTCGTGACCAACATTCGTCCTGGCTCCGTGCAAGCCGCGGGCTGGACGATTCCCACCCAAACCGTGATCTGGGCGGCGGGAAACGTAGCCAGTCCTGTGCTCCGCACTCTTGGCACGCCGCTGGACAGTGCAGGCAGGGCCATCGTCGAGCCGGACTGCACGATTCCGGGGCATCCCGAGATCTTTGTGCTGGGAGATGCTGCGCTCTTCAACCATCAGGAAGGCGGACCTCTGCCAGGGATCTCTCCTGTAGCGATCCAGATGGGTGAGTACGCCGCCCGCACGATCGAAGGTGACCTGGAGGGACGGCCTCGGCGTGCCTTCAATTACTGGGACAAGGGGCAGCTGGCAGTGATAGGCCGGGGCCACGCAGTGGCGGATATTTGGAAGCTGCACTTTGGGGGTTTTCTTGCATGGCTCATCTGGACCTTCGTGCACATCTTCTTTCTGATCGGCTTTCGTAACCGCCTTCTCGTCATGATCCAGTGGGCCTGGTCCTACGTGACCTTTGGTCGTGGTGCCCGACTGATCACACTGGAGGGTGAACCCCCGGTATCAGCGGCCGGCGTCGGCGGTATCGCCCGAGCATCATGACGATGGAAGAGGCGATCAAGGCGCACGCCCGAGAGCTTGGCTTCCTGGCCTGCGGCATTACCCACCCGGGGCCGAGCGCCTACTCCGACAAACTCGATGAGTGGCTTGCGAGAGGATTCGCCGGCACGATGCGATACCTCCATCGCCAGGCTGCCCGCCGGAAAGATCCGCAACAGATCCTGCCCGGCGCACAGACCGTCATCGTCGTTCTCGACAACTACTACACCCCTGACACTCCGGCCGACTCTCTGCCGCCCCGGGTTGCGAAGTATGCCAGAGGTGAGGATTACCACCGCGTGACCAGCGAGCGGCTGGAACTTCTCGCCGACTTTCTGCGAGGTCAGGGTGCCAGGCTGACCCGTACCTTTGCGGATGCCGGCCCGGTTCCCGAGCGGGAGCTGGCGCAGCGAGCCGGCCTGGGGTGGATCGGCAAGAACACAATGCTGATTCGACCCGACGCCGGCTCGTTCTTCTTCATCGGCTCGGTATTTACCGATCTGCCGCTTCGGGTGGATCCTCCCTTCGAGCTGGATCGTTGCGGCAGTTGCACTCGTTGCCTGGATGCCTGCCCGACCGATGCCTTTGTCGAGCCCCGGCTCATGGACGCCACTCGCTGCATCTCCTATCTCACCATCGAACAGAAGGGTCCTGTTCCAGACGACCTGGCCGATCAGTTTCATGGGTATGCGTTTGGCTGTGATATCTGCAACGATGTGTGCCCGTGGAACCAACGCTTTGCCACCATGACGGCGATCCAGCAGTTCCAGCCGCGGAATACACTGACCGCGGCTGCCCCTGAGCTGTTCGAGGAGATGACCGACGAGGAGTTCAGCGCTCGATTCGAGGATACGCCCTTGGAGCGGCCTGGACTGCCGGGAATGCGTCGCAACTTCCGCGCTGCCTTCCGCTCCGCCGAGGCGGGAAGGTCACCATGATCTCTCACCTGGGCCGCCTTCTCCGCACTCCCGCGAAGTCTCCGTTGGATGGCCCACTCTGGCCGGAGTACCTGGACGATGCCCATGATTCGCTGACGGAGAAGGTGTCATACAGCAGATCAAAGGGAGATGCCTGGACCAACACGGTCGAGGAGATCCTTACCCAGGGCGACCCCGGGTGAGCTCGCCTTCCATGGGCACCGTGCTGATCGCCCTTGGCCTGGGCCTCGCAGTCGTCGGGGTGATAGTGTACCTGGGTGGCTTTGGCTGGTTCGGACGGCTGCCGGGTGACATTCGAATCGAACGCGAGACCACGCGCGTCTATGTCCCGTTTGCCTCAATGATTGTGATCACGCTGGTTCTGAACCTGCTGTTTTACCTCGTGCGTCGCTTCTTCTAGCCTGGTCTGAGTCCCGCATGAGCGCCCCGCTTACTCCGCGTGCTTCCGGTCCGATCGTCCGCACCCATGAGCCTCCACAGATGGAGCGGCTGAGGGCGATGAGCCGGCTGCTGGACAACGCCTTCACGATTCCCGGCACCCAGTACCGCTTCGGCCTCGATGCCTTGATCGGCCTCGTACCTGGGCTGGGCGACGCAGCGAGCGCAATTTTCTCCAGTTATCTCGTGCTCCAGGCGTCACGCCTGGGCGCTCCGAAATCCGTGGTCAGCCGGATGATCGGCAACATTGCCCTGGATACTATCGTCGGCTGGATACCCCTGCTGGGGGATCTTTTCGACGTCGCGTTCAAGTCGAATATCAGGAACATGGCTCTGCTGGTGGAGCATGTACGGCGTCCAGCCGCAGCGAAGGCGGGGAGCCGCCGGGCACTCCTGCTCGTTGGCGGTGTTCTCCTGGTGGCCTTTGCCGGCGCCGTTGCGCTCGGGGTGGTGGTGACGAAGTTGGTTCTAGACCTGTTGTAGTGAAAGCACTTCCATGACTCCCTCGCTGCACAGCATCGCGATCTTCGTCCACGATATAGGCCGCGCGGTGGAGTTCTACCGCGACAAAATGGGGCTACCTCTGACGAAACAGGGCTCTTTCGGCGCCGAGTTTCTCGAGGGAGAGACCCACGTCAGTGTACACCCCGCGATCCACAAGGAGGCCAAGTCGCTCGTGGGGCGGCATACCGGCATCACTTTCTACGTGCCCGACCTGCTGCACTATTGTGGTGTGCTGCATGATCGCGGCGTCCGCTTCACGACGGAGCCGACTCAGCAGTCATGGGGCATCATGGCGATGATAGCGGACCCGGATGGAAACGTGCTCGCACTCTGGGAGGACAAGATGCCGGGGAGCGAGGAACAGGCTCATGCCCATGAGGCGGTGGATCAGGCCGATGGAGTTGCCTGATCGGAGCTGCACGCCCGGCAGCGGTCCTCCACTATCTGAGCTTGCTGCTCCATTCCATAAGACTCGAATGGCTTACCGGGGGTTACCTGATACTGGTACGGGCTGGAGCCGATGCGCAGGGTCTGGTGGAG
>DATFFX010000438.1:0-5090 GCA_035249825.1 Gemmatimonadales bacterium
CCCGGGCTAAAGCTGCGGTTGATCGTGCGCTCTCCCTCGACTGCGAACTCGCAGAAGGCCATGCGTGGCGTGGTGTGCTGGCGTTCCTGTACGAGTATGATTGGACGCGAGCTGAAGAGTCCTATCGCCGTGCGCTCGACCTCAAGCCCACCTACTCACTGGCCCACACCTGGTATGCAGTCCTACTGAGCGCACTGGGACGGCATGAGGAGGCGATTGCGCGGATACGTCATGCCGAACAACTCGACCCCATGGCGCTCACGATTCAGGCGGTTGTCGGACACACTTTTTACCTGGCGCGCCGTTTCGATAAAGCTCTGCAACACTACTCGGCAACGCTGGAAATGGATCCTGATAATGTGCGAGTCCACGCCTGGACGGCCCGGCTCCACCATGCAACCGGGCAATACGACCATGGCCTCGAGACATTGACGACTGCAATGCGAAGGGTGGGTCGGTGCCCCATACTCCTGGTGCAGGAGGGCCGCTTCCTGGCCAGACTGGGACACACAGAATCGGCGCGCCACGCTCTCGAGGAACTGGAGGCCTTCGCGGCGCGGCGATATGTCTCTGCCATCGGTCCGGCAGCCATTCGTGGGGCCCTGGGAGATCGCAAAGAGTGGCTCGACCGGTACCAGGATGCATTCGAAGAGCGTTCGGGCGTGCTCCCGTTCATCGCCGTTGAGCCTGGCGCAGATCCCTTGAGAACTGAGCCACGCTTCCAGGCATTGGTACGAACGATGAACTTGACCCCGGCTCTCAGGGTGCCTCTAGCTCGTGAGGCACTCGTTGAAAAGTAAAAAGGACGCCTCTCTCGAAGCGTCCGGGTGAGGCCCGCCTGAGCCGTACGACCGGACTGCCCCGCGAATCCGGCCTCGCGAGACTCGGTCAGGCGATCGTCCAGGCGCTCGGTGAGTTCCTCACGATACCGCTCCTGATCATCGGGGGCATGCTGCTGCTGGCCGGCTTCACCTCCTACCTCGACCATGCCAACATACCCGCGGCCGAGCCGCTCCATGCGCTCCTGCGGGTACGGTTCTTTCGCAATGCCGAGGCGACGAGTGATCTGCTCGGCACCATCGCGGGCAGCATCATCACCGTCACCTCGATCACGTTCTCACTGCTCCTGCTCGCCATCCAGCAGGCCGCCGCCGCGTTGACCCCCCAGGTCTACGACCAATTCCTGCGGCGTCGGGTGAACCAGGTCTACTTCGGATTCTTTGTCGGGCTGGCTCTGTATACGCTGGTGACTTTGGCCACGGTGAACCCGCCCTTCAATCCGGTCTTCGGCGCATCCCTGGCTCTGCTGCTCACAGTCCTGGCCCTGACCCTGATGATCCTGCTGCTGTATACCACCATCAATCAGATGCGCCCGGCCGTGGTCATCGAAGCGATTCACGATCACGTGCTGCTGGCCCGCGAGCGGCAGCAGACCTGGGTTTCGAGAATCCGGCCCGCAGCGCTCCGGAGCGGTGCCGCCACGCCCGTGCGGGCGCGATCCCATGGCTACGTGGCCGGGCTACGTTTGGACCGCCTCGGGGCGGTGGCCGGGCAGCCGCCCGATGGAGCCGAGATCGTTCTGCTGGCATCCATCGGAACCTATGTCGCCTACGGTGACGTGATAGCGGAAGTGAGGGCGGGGGATCACGCGGACCCCGCGGCTGTTGCGCTCGCCGTCTCGCAGGGCATTCGGATCGATCGCCAGCGCGACCTCGAGACCGACCCGGCCTACGGCATCGACCAGCTGGCGATCATAGGGTGGACCTCCGTCTCGACGGCCAAGTCGAACCCGTCGCCCGGGCTGCTGGTCATTCGTAGCCTCAGAGACATTCTGGCGCGCTGGTCCGTCGGAGACACGGACAGGAAAGACGACCTCGCCCGTCCCGAGAGCGTGCCTGTGGTGTATCAGGACGATGTTTACGTGAAGCTCCTGAATGCCCTCGAGAGCCTGACGGTGGTTGCCTCGGAATCGATGCAGCCGCAAACGGCCGCGGAGCTCGTCCGCACCCTGGCGCTCATGTTCAACCGCATACCGGCCGATCAGCAGGGGCGGGCTGAGGACGTCATCCGCCGCAGTCTTTCCGCGCTGGGAGAGCATGTGCTGACCTCCGAGCTGGATGCGGCTCTCGCAGCACTGATCGACGCCATGGATGCCGCCGGGAGGCGTGATACGGCCCGGCAGGTTCGGGCCGCCCGGGACCGGCTCAGCATCTCGATCGGCCAACTCGGGTCGCGCGCCACCCGGGGCCAGGCCTAGCGCCGGTGTACAAGCACCCTGCCACCGGTCATAACGAGCGCCCGTCAGAGGCACGACGTTTGGACGCTCTGGGGGCCGCCCTGGCAGTGTTCCGGGACTATGCTGCCGGCGGTGAAGCGGATGCGGCCTGAGCGGAAAGCAAAGGGCGCCTCTCTCGAAGCGCCCCGCTGTTTACCGCCCTACCGCCTTACCGCCGCTTTATCTACCGTTTACCACCTGTAATGCGCAAATGCCCGATTCGCTTCCGCCATGCGGTGCGTGTCTTCCTTCTTCTTGATCGTGTTGCCTTCGCCTTTGGACGCCAGAATCAGCTCGGCGGCGAGCCGCTCGGCCATCGTCTTCTCGGTGCGGGCACGAGAGAACGAAATGATCCAGCGCATCGCCAGTGCGGTTCGGCGATCGGGCCGGACCTCGACCGGCACCTGAAGCGAGGCCCCACCCACCCGGCGGCTCTTCACCTCGAGTGTAGGCTTGGCATTGTTCACTGCCTGCTTGAACACCGAGACACCAGGCTGGCTGGTACGCTCTTCGATCAGGTCCATGGCGGTGTAGAAGATGCCCTCAGCCAGACTCTTCTTGCCCTCGAACATCAGATTGTTCACGAACTTCGAAACAGTCTGACTGTCATACCGTGGATCGGGTGGTACAGGCCGCTTGACCGACTTGTTACGCCGACTCACTTCTTGCCTCCCTTGGCTGCTGGTGCGCTTCCCGCAGCCTTGGGCCGCTTGGCGCCGTACTTGGATCGGCTCTTCCGTCTATCGTTTACACCCGCCGAGTCCAACGTGCCGCGCACGATGTGATAGCGAACTCCTGGAAGATCTTTCACCCGGCCGCCGCGAATCAGGACGATCGAGTGTTCCTGAAGGTTATGCCCTTCCCCCGGGATGTACGCTGTAACCTCGAAGCCGTTGGTGAGGCGCACGCGAGCCACCTTCCGAAGAGCCGAGTTGGGCTTCTTGGGAGTGGTCGTGTACACCCGCGTGCATACGCCGCGCTTTTGGGGATTGTCTTTGAGGGCCGGCGCCTTGTCCTTGGCCTCGACATCTTTCCGGCCGCGCCGGATGAGCTGATTGATAGTCGGCATAACCCTGAGCTTAAGAAAATAGATGCCCCATTTTGGGGCAGACCTGCAAATGTAGTGGCGCGATCTGGTTAGGTCAAGAAAGCGGGCTTCTCGCAATCCTCTTCCCGCTTTTTGCCCTCGACGCGGGCTTTTTGAAAGGCTGCCTGCCTCACAACCCTGCTCAAAGCCTCACGTTAGACCCACTTCCCGCTTCGGCCCCCAACTTGCCCTTCTGCCTGCCAGACCTGGTCCGTTCCCGGGCCGCTTCACTCTCGTCTCAGTCGTCCGGAGTTGCCGTGCCCCACTCAGCTCGATGGTTCCTCGGCGTTGTACTCGCCGGGTGTGGCGCCATCAGCGCCCACGCACAGGCACCGGAACCGCCCAATCCAGGACGATCCACGGCCGCGGTAGAGAGCAGCTTCGGACCGGATCCGGCCCGCGACGCGGTCTTCCATCAATCGACGAACCACAAAGACCCACCCTGGAAGTCGTTCTCCGATGTGACCAAGGGAGCGGAGGTCCGCACAGGAATATTCACCACCTACCTGAAACGCGATAAAGTCTACCTCTCGCTGACGCCGGCTCAGCTTGGTCGTGAGTACCTGCTGGTCACCCAACTCTCTCGCGGAATCGGAGAGCTCAACCTGGATGGTGGCACCTCGGTCAGGTCCGATCTGGTCCGGTTTCACCGCGCAGGAGACCGGATCGAGCTTCAGGTCGTAAACTCCCGCTTCGCCGCAGCCGCGGGCACCCCAATGGCCCGGACGGTGGAGCACTCGTTCGGCAACTCGGTGGCCCAGTCCTTCAACATCGCCACCATTCGGGATAACGGCGAAATCCTGGTGGATCTCGCCCCATTCCTCGTTTCCGATTGGGCCGATCTGGGGGCGTTCTTTCAGGGCGTAGCCGCCCAACGCAAGCTCCCCGGCACCGTCAGCCTCGATCGCGAGCGATCGACTCTCGAGCAGATCCAACTGTTCCCCGGGAATTTCGAGGCCCAGGTGCGGCTCACCTATCAGGCGAGCAGAAATCTCGGACTCGAGACGATATCGGACTACCGCTGGATCCCTGTAGGTGTGCATTATTCCCTTCTCGAGCTTCCAACTGTTCCCATGCGCCCCCGCTATGCGGATGAGCGGGTGGGTTACTTCGTGTCTGCGATCAAGGATTTCTCGCGCGACACCGCCGAGAGCTTCTTCGTCCGGTACGTGAACCGTTGGCGGCTCGAGAAGCGGGATCCCGGGGCCGCAATCAGCGAGCCGGTCAAGCCGATCGTCTACTACATCGATAGAACCGTTCCGACCGAGTGGCGGCCCTGGGTCAGGGCTGGGATACTCGAGTGGAACCGCGCGTTCGAGGAGGCGGGCTTCCGCAATGCGATCCAGGTTTTGGACGCGCCGGAGGACACCCTCTGGAATGCGGAGGACGCGCGCTATTCGACGGTGCGCTGGACGGCGACCAACCGCAGCGTCTATGCGGTTGGCCCTTCGAACGTGGACCCGCGGACCGGTGAGATCCTGAACTCGGACGTGCTGGTCTCCGCGGCGTGGATTCAGACGTGGCGAGGCGAGTCAGGTGAGTACCTGCCTCCGGAAACGGCAGTTCGTTCGGTGTTCGTCGAGGATTCTGCCGCAGCCGCCTCCGAGGGGGAGGGTCGTCTTTGCAGCCTTGCGGATGGGATGCGGCGCCAGGGCACCCTGGCGCGGGCATTGCTGGGTGGCCGTGGTGTTGGACCCAATAGCGGCGCCGCGATGCGGCGCTACATCG
>DATFFX010000439.1:0-2230 GCA_035249825.1 Gemmatimonadales bacterium
AACGACAACTGCGGGTTCAGGAGCCTCGAACCTGGTCTTCCAGACCGGTAAGTGATCGACCTCAGGCGTCTCCGGCAGGACCCCGCCAGCAGCCGCGCACGTCTGATGCGCCGCGGCGACCCTTCCATTGCAACAGCCATCGATGCCATTCTCGAGCTCGATCGCCGGAGGCGTGATCTATTGACGCGCGCGGAGGCGATCAAGGCGGAGCGCAACGCCGCAAACGATGAGGTAGTCCGGAGAAAGCGGTCGCAGCAGCCGGTGGCCGATCTCATGGAGCGGCTCAAGTCCTCTGGCGAGCAGGTAAGGCTGCTGGATGGCGAGCTCCGCGAAGTCGAGGCGGAGCTCGATGCCCTGACCCTGACCGTGCCGAACTTTCCGGATGACCGACTGCCGGACGGAGATGCCTCAGCCAACCGGCTGGTCCGCTCCTGGGGTGAGCCGCCGGCGCTCGATTTCGTGGCCAAGCCGCACTGGGAGTTGGGCGCCTCCCTTGGTTTGTTCGACTTGCCCGCTGGCGTCAAGGTGGCCGGCTCCGGCTTCCCGCTCTTCACCGGGATGGGCGCCAAGCTGGGCCGTGCCCTGGCCGGCTTCATGCTGGACCTGCACGTGAGCGAGCACGGGTATGAAGAGATAGCCCCGCCGTATCTGGTGAATCGAGCAACACTCACAGGCACCGGGCAGCTGCCGAAATTCGCGGAAGAGGTCTACGCCTGTGCCGACGACGATCTCTTTCTCATTCCCACCGCCGAGGTGCCGGTGACGAATATCCATCGGGATGAGATCATCGAGGCAGGGCAGCTGCCGGCAACCTACGTGGCGTACACCCAGTGCTTCCGGCGTGAGGCGTTCTCGCACGGAAAGGACACTCGTGGTCTCATCCGGGTTCATCAATTCGACAAGGTCGAGTTGGTGCGCATCGTCCGTCCGGAAGACTCTGACGCCGAGCATGAAGCCATTACCAGCCACGCTGAAGCCGTGCTTCAGCGCCTGAAGCTTCCATACCGAGTGGTAGAGCTGGCGGCGGGAGATACCGGCTTTGCCAGCGCGCGGACCTACGATCTGGAGGTGTGGGCCGCCGGTGTGGGTGGCTGGCTCGAGGTGTCCAGCTCGAGCACGTTCACCGACTACCAGGCACGACGGGCCAACATACGCTATCGGCCGTCACCGAAGGCCAAACCCGAATTCGTTCATACTCTGAATGCGTCGGGTGTGGCGTTCCCCCGCACGATCATCGCGCTTCTGGAGAACAACCAAGCAGCTGACGGATCGGTGCGGGTGCCGGAGGCGCTGGCGCCGTATCTCGGCGCCGATCGCCTGACTCCGCGTGCGTAGTGAGCGGCTTCAGCGCCTGGCGCCCACCATGGTGGTGGGGCTGGTGGCTCTGCTGGCCGGGCTGAGCTTCGGTACGGGTGTTCTGATCTTTCGCCACTTCAAGGCTGATGCCTCCGCCACCAGCCGACTGTATTCCGGCGTCTTCGGTGGTCTCAACAATCCCCGGCCGGGAGCTGAGGCGGAGGCGTTGCTCCGCCTGGGCGAACAAGTACGTGCGTTGGGCCTCCCACTGGTGGTCACCGATGCTACTGGGCGAGTGACGGCCGCCGCAAACCTGCCGTTCGAAGCAGCGCTCGACGATCCCCGAGTGAAGCTCTACGCCAGCCGGTTGGACCGGCAGAACCCTCCCATCGTTGATCCTGCCATCGGTACGGTGCATTACGGGCCCATGCCGGCGCAGCGTAACCTCATCGCGCTGGCGGTACTCCAGGGACTCACGATCGCGGTGATGGTTGGTGTGGCTGTCTTCGCATACCGGAGCGCGATGTCGGCCCAGCGCGACCGGCTGTGGGTAGCCATGGCGCGTGAAGCCGCACATCAGATGGGCACTCCGCTGACCAGCTTGCAGGGATGGATCGAGCGAGTCCGCAGCCGGGCCACGCCGCCACCCGGTCTGGCGGATCATTTGAGCGCCGATGCGGAGCGCCTCGACCGGGTGGCTCAACGATTCGAGCGCATCGGAAACCCGGCCAAGCGTGAGCCGATCGGCCTGGGCGCCCTGGCCGACCGAGTGGCCGGCTATTTCCGGCCCCGGCTGCCCCGCCACGCCAACATGATCGATCTCCGGGTGGAGGCGCCCGGCGCCGGGCCGACCGTGCTGGGTGATCCGGTGCTGCTGGAGTGGGCTCTCGAATCCCTGGTGAAGAATGCGATCGATGCCCTGCAGGGCCGATCG
>DATFFX010000440.1:0-4851 GCA_035249825.1 Gemmatimonadales bacterium
CGATGACGCCGTGCGAAGTCATCTGGTCAGCGATGTACCTGTTGGCGCCTTTCTCTCCGGCGGACTCGACTCGAGCCTTGTTACCGCGTTCATGGTCCGGCACCTGGAAGGAGCGGTTCCGACCTTCGCGATCGGCTCGGACCAACCCACCTTCGACGAACGCCCCTTCGCTCATCGAGTCGCGGTGCACTGCGGGACGCGCCATCGCGACCTGGCTGTGACGGCGAACCAGTTGGCGTCCATCCCACGCCTGGTCGCTTGCCTCGATGAGCCCTCTGACCCGATCGCAGCGTGTTTTTACGAGTCCTCCGCCCTCGCGTCACAACATGTGAAGGTAGTGCTCGGCGGTGACGGCGGGGACGAGTTGTTCGCGGGCTTTGATCGTTACGTGGGCTTTCGGTGGGCCGGCTGGTACCACGCCCTTCCAGCCCCGCTGCGCCGGGGAGTCGCAGCCGCTGCGGCCAGGCTACCTGATTCCTTCGCCTACAAGGGAACGGTGCAGAAACTCCGCTGGCTCGCCACGGTGGCAGAGGCGCAAGGCGGGCGCCGCTATGCTCGCATGACCACCTTCTTCCGCTTCGGATCTGACGAAAAGCGATGGCTCTATGGGCCTGCCATGGCCGGCTTGCTGGACTCCTGCGATGCCGAGCAGGCGATCGTTCGCCCATTCGACTCGCTTCCAGACGAGCCCGTCCTGCGCCGAATGGGCTTCACCGATATTGTCACGAAACTCCCGGAACACACTCTAATGCTGACGGACCGGCTGAGCATGGCTCACGGACTGGAGACGCGATCCCCCCTGCTGGACCATGAGTTGGCCGAGTTCTGTGCGACCATGCCTGCGGAGCTACATGCTCGAGGTGGTGTGACCAAGTACGCCCTTCGGAAGGCGGCCAGCGGCCTGCTGCCGGCCGAGATCATCCGGCGGCCAAAGCAGGGATTCATGTTTCCGGTCGCCTACTGGCTCACTGACCAGAGCCTGCCTGACATCCGGCGACGTCTCGTTCGAGGGCCTGCCGTACAGAACGGGTGGATACGGGCTGAAGCGGTAGACCGGCTGTGCGCCGAGCATCTGGCCCATCGTGCCGATCACCATGTGCGGATCTGGATGCTGCTGAATCTGGATGCCTGGTACCGGATCTATCTGGAAGGCGAGGCAGCCGACTCCTCGCGAGTGACCGATGCGGCGACGGCATCCCTCGCGTGATAGGAGACGACAAGTCTCGATCGTTGCGCGGCGCAACCCCGTTGGATCAGATCCAAAACCGCGCGCACGCCACGGGCGTAAACGGGGCGGGAATACTTCTCGTCGTACAGGGCCAAAGCACCGGCAATCACTCGCTGGCGACGCTCAGTATCGTGCAGCGACTCGAAAATCCCGTCGGCCAGGCCTTCGACTGTGGGCTCCACCAGAATGGAGACCTGGTCGTTGAGAATCTGGGTATGCGAGAGAATGCGCGTAGCCACCAGCGGAATCCCGCTCGCCAGCTGTTCGTAGATCTTCAGCGGCGTATTGGTGCCACGATCCCGCGGCGAAACCAGGCTTGTAGCGCGTTGGGTGAATTGCCGGGCCACGTGCTGCGGTACTCGCCCAGCCACAACGCAGTGCCCATCGAGCCCGTGCGCCAACGCCTGAGCACGCACCCGGCGCACCTGATCAGGCAACCCGCCCATGACCACGAGGAAGGCATCAGGGCGCCGCTCGCGCACTCGCGCGAATGCGGCAATCAGTAGGTGCAGCCCCTGGTAGGGCTCGAAGCTCCCGGCATACAGGATCAGCGGCCGGTCGGCTGGTACCGGCGGCTCTACCTCGCCAGTCTCAGGCGCGGTATGCGAATTAGGCTTGAGCCGAACCTCATCGAGCAGCGAGTTCTCAATCAGGAAATGGCGGCGGGGATCCGGCATCCGCTCGATCGCGAATCGGGCGAGCTCCGGACAAATCGTGATCACGGCGTCGGCACCGGTGAGGCTGGCCAACTCCAGCCGTTCGAACAGCCAGATCAGCAGTCTTGACGAAGTGTACTGGAAGTTCTCGAGCTGCTGGGGCAAGCTCGAGTGCATATCGTAGATCAACTGAAACCGGAATACCGGTTTGAGGAGCCGCGCGATAAAGACACTCTCTTCATGCGCGTGGACCACGTCGTAACGCTTCCGAAGCAGGAGTGCCACGGTCCACACTGCGATCAGCACATCGTGGACTGCCTTCAGCGCTGACGGGCCGACTCGCACCGCTCCGAGCCATCGGAGCGCAGGAATCCTGATCAAACGGACGCCGGGTAAATCCACATCCTGTCCCTGTCCGTACGTGAGCAGGTCGATCGACACACCGGACTCGGCCATGAGCAGGGTGCGATAGTACACGCTGAACGGTGTCCCACGAGCCGTGAAGAACGGCTCCGGGGCAATGACGAGAGCCCTCATCTTGCCGTCCCCGGATGCGCGCCGGTCCCGCAGGTATCACGGCAACAGGTTCGGGTCAGTAGCCCATGACCGCGCTGGGGGAGCGCACCGCGTTCGCGGACGTCGAATGTGAGACGTGGGACTTCCATACCTGGGATGCTCATGTGGTTAGCGCGCCGAGGGGCAAGAGTAGTGCCAAATTCGGGGCTCGGCAAGACGGTAGTGCTTCGAAAGAATTGATCAGCCCCGACCTTCCATCCCTGTGGCGGCCGCTGGGGAAGGAATGGCCACTGCCGCCAGCCCCTGCTGGGCCTTCAAGGGACAGTGCGCTTCCCTGCATCTTTATAGTGGTTGCCATGCAACACACACTGTGCCCACTGTTCCACGAAGCCACAATTTGTACCTCCTATTGGAGTGCCTGAACCACAAGCATTCCCTAGTACTCTCCGCAATGTGCCAGCCGAAAGGCTGGCTGCTGTGCAATTGAGCACCACGGAGGCGTGATCTACATTCCGGTAACGGCCAGGTCCCTCTGGCCAACCGTCTTCCATGTTTCTTTTCGACGGCTCCCTGCCCAGGACCTGCATGTATAACCGCGTTTTGGTCTGGTCCCTCTTCTGGTTCTGGTGCCCGCTGGTCAGCCCAGCCGCACAGCAGACCACCGCAGCTCCGAACTCAGGAGAGCGGGTTGCCGCCGCTCTGGATACGAACGTCCTCCGGGCACATCTGGAGTTCCTGGCCGACGACGCACTCGAAGGACGCAGGCCGGGCACTCGAGGAGCCGAGCTCACTGCGAAATACCTCGCGGCCCAGTTCCGTCATCTTGGGCTGGAGCCGGCGGGTGACAGCGGGACCTATTATCACAGAGTACCGATCATCACGCTGACGCCGGCTCCCAGTCTGAAAACAGGTTCGGCTGAGCTGGCATACAGAGACGATTACGTACTCTGGTCAATGCGCAACGATTCCGTCACCAGCGCCAAGGGAGAGATGGTTTTCGTCGGGTACGGCATCGTTGCGCCGGAATACGGATGGAACGACTACGAGGGAGTAGACGTCAAGAACAAGATCGTGATCACGCTGGTGAACGACCCCGGCCTGCGCGACTCCACGATTTTCCGCGGACCGATACTGACCTATTACGGCCGATGGACCTACAAGATCGAGGAGGCTCGGCGGCAGGGCGCCGCCGGCATCCTGATGGTCCATACGACCGAAAGTGCCAGCTACCCCTGGACCACTGTCCAGTCAGGATGGACTGGCCCGCAGGTTCGAATCGAGGAGCCCGCAACGTCCCTCCTCGTGGCCGGGTGGCTCAGCACCGAAGCGGCTACCGGAATTTTCAGCCAAGGCGGGCAGGATCTGGCTCGACTCACCAACAGAGCGGCCACGCGGCAGTTCCGGGCAGTACCCCTGGCCATTCAGTTCGACGCTACAGTTCGAAGTGCTATAAGCAGATCGGAGACCAGCAACGTGCTGGGCCGCTGGCCGGGACGTGGCCCTCTGGCAGGCGAGGCCGTGCTGATAACCGGTCATTACGATCATTTCGGCATCGGAACACCGGTTGATGGTGACTCCATCTACAACGGAGCTGAGGACAATGCCTCCGGTACTGCGGCGGTGCTGTCGGCCGCGGAGGCATTCGCCCGAAGTGATGTTCGTACCGGCCGGTCACTGGTCTTTGTAGGCTTCACTGCAGAAGAGTCTGGCCTTCTGGGTTCCCAGGCACTGGTTGCGAAGCCCACGACTCCACTGAGCCGCACCGCCGCCATTCTAAATCTCGACGTCATGAATCTCTATGGCCGCACCCGTGACGTCTCGGCGCTCGGGTTAGACCAGTCTTCCATCGGGCCCATGTTCAGCCGCGCCGCGGCGGCGGAGGGGCTCCAGGTCACCGTGAACCGCGACGCGCTGTTGCACGGATCATATTTTCGGTCCGATCACTTCCCCTTCGCCCGTGCGGGGGTTCCCGGGACCTCGATTCAGAACGGTGAGAGGTACATCGGTCAACCTGCCGGCTACGGCCACGAGAAAAAGAGCGAGTATACGGCCAAGCGTTACCACCAGCCGAGCGATGAGCTGCTGCCCTGGTTCAGCTACGGAGGTGCATTGCAACAGCTTCGAGTCATCGTTCGTACAGTGGTAGACGTCGGCAACGCTCCACGGCAGCCGGTATGGAACAAGACGTCTGAATTTCGCGAGGCGGGGGAGAAGAGACGGGCGGCAGGGCGGGAAGGCGGGAAGGCGGGAAGGCGGTAGGTGAAGAGGCGGTAGGTGAAGAGGCGGTAGGTGAGGAGGCGGTAGGTGAAGAGGCGGAAAGTAAAGAGGCGGTAGAAAGTAGACGCTAGCCGCCGCAGTATCTACCGCCGCAGTAACCTACCGCCGCAGTATCTACCGCCGCAGTAACCTACCGCCTTCCCGCCCTACCGCCTCATCCCGCCCTCCACTATC
>DATFFX010000441.1:0-7088 GCA_035249825.1 Gemmatimonadales bacterium
GTGGACCAGGCCCAGATCTACGTACGCCTCGTGCCGAAGAAGGATCGCGCCATCAGCCAGGAGGAGCTGGGCCAGCAGTTGCGCCGGGAGGTGCAGCAGCTCGGCGGGGCCAAGGTGTCGGTGTTCACCAGCGGCTTCGGCGGGGCATTCAAGCAGATTCAGCTCCAGATGCGTGGCACCGATGCCAAGGTGCTGACCGCCCTCGCCGAGCAGGCCCGGCAGGTGGTCGAGCGGGTTCCCGGGGCAGTGGACGTCGGCCTGTCGGCCCGGGGCGAACGTCAGGAGCTGGAGGTGGAGATCAACCGCGGGCTGGCCGGCTCACTGGGGATTTCGGTCGGCGAGGTGGCCCAGTCGCTGCGGCCCGCCTTTGCCGGACTCGACGTCGGGGACTGGGTCGATCCCACTGGGGAGACCAGGGATGTCGTTGTGCGCCTGGTGCCTGAGGCTCGGCGCCGTGCGAGCGACCTCGCGCAGCTGCCGCTCGTGGTCCCCGGGCCTGACGGGACTCCAACGACGATCCCGCTGGGACAGATCGCCAGAATCTCGCAGAATGTCGGGCCCGCCCAGATCAACCACCTGGACCGCGACAAGGTCATCAACGTCGAGGCCAATGTCACCGGCCGCTCTCTGAGCGAGGTTATGCGCGACATCGAGACTCAGCTCGCCGGTCTCCGGCTTCCGCCTGGCTACGAGATCACGCAGGGCGGGGAAGCCCGCGACCAGGCGGAGGTTTTCACCCGAATCGGTACGGCCCTGGGTGTAGCGGTGGTTCTCATGTACCTGATTCTGGTGGTCCAGTTCGGCAGCTTCCTGGACCCGCTCGCGATCCTGATCTCGCTACCGCTCTCGTTGATCGGGGTGGTGATTGCCCTGATCCTCACCGGTGACACGCTCAATATCATGAGCCTGATCGGGGTGATCCTGCTCATGGGCATCGTGGCCAAGAACGCCATCCTGCTGATCGACTTCGCCAAGTGGGATCGGAAAGAGAAAGGAACTTCGCTGCGCGACGCCCTCATACGCGCAGGCCGGATTCGTCTTCGTCCGATCATGATGACCACTCTGGCGCTGATCGCGGGGATGATCCCGGTGGCGATCGGGGCTGGGGAAGGGGCCGATTTCCGGGCACCACTGGGTAGGGCGGTAATCGGTGGGGTCATCACATCCACACTCTTGACCCTCATTGTAATCCCGACCGTGTACGAGATCCTCGACAACTTCCGCGAGTGGCTCGCGGCCAAGTTCTGGCGAAGAATGGTCCGACCGCATGCGGAGACCACGCCGAAACCGGTGCCGGCCAGCGAGTAGAGGGCCAGCAGCACACGTCCGGTGGTGAGTCGCCGAACATTCTGTGCTGGCGCGAAGGTGGATGCCAGGTCAGAATACATAGTCATCACCAGGGCGTTACCCAGAGCAGCGGAGGTCTGCCTGTCATTCAGTCGCATGGCCTCCGTCGCCGCAGCGGCTGTGCTCGGAGCCGCGTGCGGGGATAGGACATCGATGTCCGGCCCCGCCGTGGTGACCTTTCCGATCAGTGCCTTGGGAGCGGAAGGCCGAGTTCTGGTCCAGCAGCTCTCGCGATTCACGGCGGCCAATCCGGGCATCAAGGTGGTGCAGCGAGTCACTCCCGACGCCGCCGATCAGAAACACCAGCTCTATGTCCAGTGGCTCAATGCCGGCGCCAGCGATCCGGACGTGTTGCAGCTGGACGTGATCTGGACTCCCGAGTTCGCGGCCGCCGGATGGATCCTCCCACTCGATCAGTTTCAGCCCGACACTGCAGCGTTCTTCCCCTCTACCATTACCGCGAACCGGTGGGGTGACAGTCTCTACGCGCTGCCCTGGTTCGCGGACGTCGGGATGCTGTACTGGCGGACCGACCTGATGGCCGCTCCGCCGGCGACCTTCGCGGAATTGGTTCAGGAGGCAAAGCGCATCAGGACACGCGGTGGCCCGCAATACGGGCTGGTATGGCAGGGCGCCCGCTACGAGGGACTGATCACCACCTTCGTCGAGTATCTCGGCGCGCACGGGGGACGCATTCTCGATGGCAGGCGGGTGGTGGTCAATTCGGATGCCGGGCTCCGGGCGTTGACCGAGATGCGGGACCAGATCTATCGCGATGAGATCGTCCCGCCCGCCGTGCTAACCTGGCAGGAGGAGCAGACCCGGTTCGCCTTTCAGAACGGACAGGCCGCGTTCATGCGTAACTGGCCGTATCCACTCCCACTGATGCAGGACAGCTCTGAGTCCCGGGTCGCCGGCAAATTCGCTGTGGCCCCAATGCCTGCCGGCCCCGGCGGATCCCACACCGCCGCGATCGGAGGTGCGCAGCTGGCGATCAACCGGCGTACCGAGCATCCCGAAGCGGCGTGGGCGGTCATCGAATACCTCACCCGCCCGGAACAGATGCGCGAGCGGGCACGGGTGGTGGGCCAGTTTCCCACCCGCACGGCCGTGTATGACGATCCCGACCTCGCTTCCGGTCTGGCTATTCCTCCTGCAACGGTTCGCCGCATCATTGAATACGGAGTTCCCCGGCCGGTCACCCCAGTCTACACCCAGCTATCGGAGATACTCCAGATTCACCTCCACCGGGCCCTCACCCGCCAATCAACGCCCGAGGCCGCGCTGGCTCGAGCTCAGCTCGACATGCAGCGGCTGTTGGATCGCGCCGGCCTGGGTACTGGAGAGCCGGTTGCCTCGCGCTGAATTATCCGGGATAGAGCAGCAAGAGGCACGTGTCGCCTGGGGCCTCGTCCTTCCCGCGCTGCTGACCATCCTGCTCGTCGCCCTCTTCCCGCTCCTGTGGACGGTCTGGGAGTCACTCCACCTGCACGATCTGCGGATGCCATGGCTGGGCCGTCCGTTCATCGGTCTGGACAACTATGTCGAGGCGCTGGCCGATCCTCGCTTCTGGGGCTCGTTGGGTCACACCGCATTTTTTGCGATGACCAGCGTGGCGATGGAGCTGATCATCGGACTGGTCCTGGCGCTGGCGCTCAACCGGGCGTTCAGCGGGCGCGGGCTGGTCCGCGCGTCTGTTCTCATCCCCTGGGCGATTCCGACGGTAGTGTCCGCGCTTCTGTGGCGCTTCATGTTCGAAGGGCAAAGCGGGATCGTGAATGCCCTCCTGGTGGACGCTGGGATACTGCGTGAGCCTCTGGTCTGGCTCATCCACCCTGCCGCCGCGTGGGTGCCCGTCATTCTGGCTGACGTCTGGAAGCACACACCGTTCGTCGCGCTCCTGCTCCTGGCGGGTCTCCAGAACATCGATGCGTCGCTCTATGAGGCCGCCAGGATCGACGGTGCCTCCGCCTGGCGCCAGTTTCGCCATGTGACGCTTCCTCTGCTGCGGCCCGCGATTCTGGTGGCGCTCATCTTTCGTACGATGGACGCCTTCAGGGTCTTCGATTTGATCTACGCCCTCACCGGAGGAGGCCCCGGCACCTCCACCGAACCGATAGCCCTCTACACCTTCAATGCGCTGCTTCAGAACCTGCAGTTCGGATATGGGTCGGCTTTGTCAGTGATCGTATTCGTCATCACCTTCTGCCTCGCGCTGGTGTACATCAAGGTGCTCGGGGCCGAGCTGACGGGCACCAGGCGGTGAAGCCGCGGAACTGGTGGCCCGCCCTGGTTCTTGCTCTCCTGGTGTTGGCCAGCGCCTTTCCATTTTACTGGGCAGTGCTCGCCTCCTTCACGCCCGAGGCGCGGCTGTTCCAGGAGCCATCACTGCTGCCATCCGGCTTGGTGCTCGATCATTACCGGGCCCTGTTCACGGTCCGGAGCTTCTGGCTGCCGATCCGCAACTCACTCATCGTCGCCGGTGCAACGACCCTCCTCTGCGTCTCCCTTGGCGCCTTCTGCGCCTATGCCCTTGCGCGCCTGGAGTTCAGGGGAAAGACAGTGTTGCTGGGCTCCATTCTGGCCGTGGGCATGTTCCCGCAGATCTCGGTTGTCTCCCCGCTGTACCTGGTGCTGCGGGAACTCCGACTCATCAATACTTATCCCGGGCTGGTGCTGCCCTACCTGACCTTTGCCATGCCCCTGACGGTGTGGCTCCTGGTCGGCTTCTTCCGGCAACTTCCTGGCGAGCTGGAGGAGGCAGCCATGGTGGACGGCGCCGGGCGGCTTCGCGCCTTCTGGGAAGTGATCATTCCCGTCGCCTTGCCCGGCATCGCCACGACGGCCATTCTGACATTCGTATACAGCTGGAATGAGTTTCTGTTTGCGCTCTCCTTCACGCTCGGTCCGGAGCGGCAGACCGTGCCTGTGGCCATCGCGCTCTTTCGGGGCCAGTATCAGGTGCCCTGGGGTCAGATTCTCGCCGCCGCCGTGATCGCTACACTTCCGGTCACGCTGCTGGTGCTGGCGTTTCAACGCCGGATCGTACAGGGGCTCACTGCCGGCGCGGTGAAAGGGTAAGCATTGGCGTCAGTAACTCTCGAGGGTGTGACCAAGACGTATCCCAACGGACACGTGGCCGCCAAGGGGCTCGACCTGGAAATCCGCGACGGTGAATTCATGGTCCTGGTGGGACCATCCGGATGCGGCAAGAGCACGGCGCTGCGAATGATCGCCGGACTGGAGACGCCTACCGGTGGACGCATCACGATCGGCGACCGGGAGGTTACCTCCTTGCCACCACAGGACCGCGACATCGCGATGGTATTTCAGACCTACGCCCTGTACCCGCACATGACCGTTCGCGAGAATCTCGCCTTCGGCCTGCGAATGCGGGGAACGGCTCAGGACGCGATCGAGACGCGGGTCAAGGAGGCGGCGCGGGCTCTGGGCCTGGAATCGGTGCTCGACCGGCGGCCGGCTCAACTGTCGGGCGGGCAGCGGCAGCGGGTGGCGCTGGGGCGCGCAATTGTCAGGGAGCCCAAGGTCTTCCTGTTCGACGAGCCGCTCTCGAATCTCGATGCCAAGCTCCGGGTCGAGACCAGGGCCGAGCTCGCGCGCCTGCACCGGCGCCTCGGCGCCACGGTCGTCTATGTCACGCACGATCAGGAAGAGGCGATGACGCTGGGCTGGCGTGTCGCGGTCATGCGGGACGGCTTCCTGCAACAGGTGGCCCCTCCGATGGAGCTGTACCGCCACCCGGCGAACCGATTCGTCGCCGAGTTCGTCGGATCGCCGGGGATGAACTTCCTGCCGGGCGACGCGGTTGCCGGACTCGTTCCGACCGCCGGCACAGCGTCAACGCTGGGGGTGCGGCCACACGACCTCGCCCTGGTGCCGCAGGGTACCGGCGACGTAGATGCCTGGGTAGACGTGGTCGAGCCGAGGGGAAGCGAGCTGCTGGTGTACCTGCGGCTGGGCGCGATGGGCGACGGTCCCGAGCTCAGAGTCGTGGCACCACCCGAGCCTGTCATCGAGGAGGAACGAGTGCTGGGGGTCCGGTTCGACCGCGCTCGGCTGCACTGGTTCGACGTGGAGTCCGGTCGAAGGCTGGAGTAGACCTGTTGTCACCCTGAGCGCAGCGAAGGGGCCATACCCGCGCTTCGGCCCCTTCATTTCATTCAGGGTGACACAAGCGCCAAGCGCCACAGCACGAACTCCACCGCCAGATCCGTGGTATTCCACAACTGCACATCCGAGCTGGTGCCATATCTCGTCGGCAACAGGCGGCCGTTCTCGATCCGGTAACTCCACAGCTCATTGTGTCCCAGGCCGGAGGCCTCGACGGCATTGAGAATACGGCGGAGCGCCTCCTTCGCCTTGCTGCTCCTCAAGTTGGCCAGGCCCAGCAGTAGGAGATTCACCTCTCGGCCCCAGACAACCCGCGGGGAGTGATAGGCATCCGCCTTGAAGCGCTCCCACACTTCAGGGCTCGCGTAGGCATCGTTGGCCACCAGCGGGCCGAGTCTGCCGACGAACAGTCCGACAGGGTAGGGTCGCATGAACTGTTCGATCATGCGCTGCTCGGACTCGGCGAACGCTCCCAGGAACAGTCCGGTTGCCGGATCGGTATTCACGACTGGAATCGGATTGCCATCCGCATCGAGCGAGAGCGCCAGGAAGAACAGGGAGTCACTAGCTGCCCGCCTGGTCGCGATTTGCTGCCAGTACCGACGCTCGGCAGCCGGCAACCAGGCCAGCTTCGCCTTCACCCGCCGCTGCAGCTCGCTCGGCGGCACCGTCACCTCGAAATGGCGCCTTGCTCCCCGCCAGGTCTCGATCGCACGGCGCAGCGATGCAGGGCTGCGCTGGTATCCGCCAAGCGGTGTGCGGCTGATCCCGGGTGCGACCGAGTCGAGACGTGAGCCACCGAGGCCGAGGGAGTCCAGGCTGGATAGAATCACCGCGATGGATTGGAGCGCTTGGGGGGCCCAGATGGCGTTGACGTCCATGGCGAACCGTCCACCAGCGTAGCCTGCGTCGCTGTCGCGCCAGCTGGCGGATCGCCAATGGGTCGCGTCGCGCTTCGGGAAGCTGACCAGCCTGGTGGCTCGCGGGTCCTCCACGTATGCTCGAGTCCACGCGGCAACCAGCGCCAGCTCCCGCAGCAGCAGCTTCAATCGGGGGCCACGTCCATCGGAGCTGTCCAGGAGAAACCCGCGTTTCTGCGCTGGTGCAATCGCCGAGTCCGCCAGGTACCGCGACGCCAGCACCGGGAGCTGGAACTCGTCATCGATCATGTGGTAGTTCTCGCGCGGCTTCTGTAGCGCCGCAAGCACGGCGCGCGCCTGCTCCAACCGACCACGCCGGAGGAGCGAGTCGTAGACCACCGCGTTCTCGCGGATGGCCTGGGCGCCCAGGGCTTCTTCATGGCTGACCTCGCCGTTGGGCCCGAGCTTCCGCAGCACGCTGGCGATGACGTGCTCAGACATAGCGGCGGTCCAGACCGGCTGCATCATGAGCGCGCTCATCATCATGTCCCGGCCGAAGTAGGTAGCGAAATTCGGCAGGCCGGCCATGAGTTTTTCCCTGGAGCTCAGAAGCTCGACCGCACGAACCTGGCGCTCCAGCCTGCGAAAGCGGATTACGCCGGCGCTATCCTTCGCGGCACGCGCTCTCGCCAGAAAATCGCGAAATTGCCGGTTGAAGATCTCGTTCCGGGAGAGCGGATTGAGCGCGGG
>DATFFX010000442.1:0-11655 GCA_035249825.1 Gemmatimonadales bacterium
GGAGCTCTGACCGGCCGGAGATTGCCCTGGTGCGGGAAGGCGTAGTAGACGCCCTGGCCCATGGGCATGCGGTGATCACCGCTAGCGCTCCATGGGGTAAGAGCGCCAGGGCAGATATCTTCGTAGTGGGGGACTTACTACTGACTTCCAACCGGGCTGGAAGCTTCGGGATTTATCAGTTACGAGTGGATGGGCCAAAGGCCCTCTTGCCGATCCTCCAGGACAGCTCCAGCAATATTCAGGCGGTACTCTCACCCGATCGTACCCGCATAGCCTTCAGCTCGAACCGAAGTGGAAGCTTCGATTTGTATGTCATGGATGCTGACGGTCAAAACCTTCGGCGGCTCACGACGGACCCCGCGAACGAAGGCGAGCCGGTATGGACCCCGGATGGACACCAGATCGTCTACACATCCACTCGCGGCACGGCGACGCAGATAGCGATCATGCCCTTCACGGGAGGAAACAGCCGCCAGCTTACGGCGAGCTTCGGTGGAAATCACTCGCCTGCCATTTCGCCTGATGGGCGAACGATCGCATTTGTTTCGGCGCGGGACGGGAATGCGGAGATCTATGCAATGGGCCTCGACGGCAGCAGCCACCGGAGGCTCACAAGGACTCCATTGCGGGAGTCGAGCCCCCGGTTTTTCCGCAACGGTGACATTGGCTACGTGGTCGAGCGAGGTGGCCGATCCAAAGGGTCGAAGGTCATGCGCCTTCCGCGAGGCGGCACCAAGGCAAGTGCCCTGCTACAGACGGAGGATCCGGTCCCCGCACTTGCGATTTCTCGCGAGGGCGACTGGCTGGCCTATGTCGTCGGCAGGATCACCGATGCCACCAAGGGTCGGGTGGAGTTCAGCCTCTTCCTGCAAGCCACGTCGCCGGATAGCCCTGCTTTACCCATCCCGCTGAACCCCGGTGAGCAGGTCCTGAGCCCTTCATTCTGACGCCCCGCGGCGAATGAGGGCCCTCACCCTCGCTGCAACCGGTGGGATCGAGCAACTCGGGGTACGAGAGTTGCCTGCCCCCGCTATCCAGTCACCCGATGATGTGCTCGTGCAGGTGCGTGCGGCGGCGCTCAACCGGCTGGATCTCTTCATCCTTGCCGGGCTTCCAGGCAGCCGTCTCTCGTTTCCCCACATCGTAGGCTCTGATGCTGCTGGAGTCGTGCAGCAGGTAGGTTCGGCAGTTCGGCAGTGGCGGCCGGGCGACCGCGTGATGGTCAATCCCACGCTTTCCTGTGGCGAGTGTAGTGCGTGCCGGGATGCCGAGGAATCGCTGTGCTCTCGTCTCAGGGTGCTGGGCGAGCATTGTGCCGGAACCATTGCCGAGTACATCGTTGTTCCGGCCCGGAATCTGGCTGCCCCACCGGCCCATATGCCGTGGCCTGAAGCGGCCGCCTTCTCTCTGGCCACCCTCACCGCGTGGCGCATGCTCACCACCCGCGCGCAGGTGCGGGCCGGTGAAACCGTTTTGATCTGGGGTATCGGCGGAGGCGTTGCCCTCGCTGCCCTGCAAAGTGCCAAGCTGATTGGCGCCCGGACCATTGTTACCAGCGGATCAGACGCAAAGCTCGATCTCGCACTGGCTCTGGGAGCCGATCTGGCGCTCAACCATCGGCGGACCGATATCGCATCCGAAGTCCGGACGTACACCGATGGCCGGGGCGCGGATGTCGTGCTCGACAGCGTAGGGGAGCAAACCTGGCCGGCGTCGCTTCGCGCACTCCGAAGGGGAGGGCGACTCGTGGTCTGCGGCGCCACGTCGGGACCCATGGTATCGCTCGATCTGCGCCGGCTATTCTGGCATCAGTGGAGCCTCCTTGGCTCAACCCTCGGAAGCCGGCGTGAATATGCTGAGATCGTGAGTCATGCAGCTGAGGGGCGCCTGTGGCCGATAATTGATCGGGTCGTCCCGCTGGCGGAGGCGTCGGCAGCGTATCAGCGGCTGCAGCGTGGGGAGCAGGCCGGAAAACTCGTGATCGAGGTCGCACCGTGAACGAACTCTGGGATCGAATCCTTGTCGGGGCCGAACAGATCGGAAATGTGCTTCCGGCACTCATCGGTGCGGCAGTGATTCTACTCACCGGTTACTTTCTGGCCCGGCAGATTCAGCGTTGGGCCGATGACACTCTCAAGCGCCTGGATTTCAATCGCATGGCGAGCGCCGGCGGCTTCGATCAGGCCGTCGTTCGCGCCGGTTCGCGGCTCGACCCGGTCCGCGCTCTGACCAAGCTGTTGTTCTGGCTGGTGATGCTGGTAGTAATCCTGCTGGCGAGCACCGCGCTGGGCCTGGAGAGCATCAACGAGATGTTCGGCTTGATGCTGGCTTTTATCCCCACACTGATCGCCGCAATCGTCATTCTCATCCTCGGGATCATCGTAGGTGAGTTCGTTCGTGGGCTCATCGTGGCATCGGCGGGCGGGTTGGCTGGCGTCCCCACAGTCGCAAAGCTGGCCAAGGGTGCCGTAATCCTCATCTCGCTGTTCATGGCGCTACAGCAGGTGGGCGTGGCAGAGGAGATCGTGACCGCGGCGTTCACGCTGATCCTCGGCGCGGCGGCCCTGGCGGTTGGCCTGGCTTTTGGGTTGGGCAACAGGGAGCTGGCGGGCGAAATCACCCGCCGCTGGTACGAGCAGGGCCAGCGTCGCGACCGGCGGAATACCGATCGCGACGGGCCCAATGTTCCTCCTGGAGACGATCCGCCGATCCTTGACTAGCGGTTAATCACCTCAGCCTGAGCCTTCCTACGGTTCGTCTTCCATCCTTGCCCTTGATCGAAGCGTAGATCGCGCCCTTCTCGCCAAATCCGGCGAGAGCCGCACCCGCGGGGAAAGTCACCTCGCGCTGCCACTTTCCCTGACGGTTTACGACATCATACACCAGCGGAGCCTCCTCCCGCGCTCTCGGGCGCTGAAGCCAAACCTCCCCCGTAGGGCGGCCGAGAGCAAAGTCGAATGGCGGTTTGGTCTCTGCGAACGGGTATTCGATGTGGAGATCCTGAGGCATCCCGAACTGTTTTCCCTGATCTCTCACCTGAGCCAACACTCTGTCCTTGTCCGCCTGTGTTACGGCAAGCCTGGAGTACTCGCGCGGCTCTCCTCGACGCCAGGTTCCGTCCGGGCCCCGCCAGTCGACCCGGTTTTCATGGCCGCGGGCAACCCAGGCAGTTCCGTCAGGTAATACCCCGAAGTGATCGTTCGGCGCAAAGACCTTCGCCGCGACCTGCACCTGCTCCCCAAACGTGGCGTCACCGTATTCAGGGGCCGCCAGCCGGGCGATCGTATCCACCACACCTTTCTCCAGCGCGATGCGAAGGACCGGTATGCTGTCGGGCATAACGGGGGTCCCGGGGTCGCTGCCTCCGAGTATCGCCTGATAGTCGATCTTGTAGCCATGACCTACAGTGTCGTACAAGAGCACCGGAGTCCGTCCTGCAACCTGCTTGATCGGCAGAACATCGATTGGCCGTCCCCGTTCGTCCCATCGGGTAGTCCGGACGCCACCAAAATCCACCAGCGCTACCGTATCGCCCGCCAAGTGCGCGACCCAGCCCGGAAAGCTGTACTGGTCGGCGGAAGCACCAGCGGGGAGAGAGTCCACCCTCCTGCCGAGCGTGTCCACCTCGCCGCTCTGGAAATTTGCGCGAAGAAAGAGCTTGTCCTTTGTCTCCGCGAATACGACCCGCCCGTCCTTGAGCTCCACGACGTTGCTGACGGTGCCGAAGGATGACGGCAGCCGCTTCTCCACAGTTAAGCCACTCTGACTCTCCGCCGAGCTGCAGGCGACTGTGGCGGCAAGGACAAAAGTCGAAATTGAGTACTCGAGCCTCATGCGAAACGATCCTTGTTCATTGCGAAGTGACATCGATGGTCACCGGAGCTCCCGAAAGCTCCAGATGAAGTAGCCTGGTTCCATCCGGGGTTCGTTCGGCCACCAGGGCAGCGTTATCCCCGACGGCCAGAATCCGACCTTGCCCGCGAACTCTAACCTGGCGCGCCAGGCGTCCCTGCCGGTCCACGACATGATACGTGCGAACTGAGTCCGTGGGCGCTCGGCTCTTTTCGAGCCACACCTGGCCGGTGGTACTGGTGAAAGCCGCCTCGAAGGGCGGCTTGATCGGGGCGAACGGCAGCTGTTGGGCAGTCGCTCTCAATTCGGGCGGAAATCCCTGGATGAAGAGCTCCCGGTCGTAGCGGGTGACCTCGAGAACCCGGTCCGGCAGGGCGTCGCCACGGCTCCAGCTCCCGTCAGGCGCCCGCCAGTCCACCCTGTTCTCATACACCCGAGCAACCCACAGGGAGCCATCTGGCAGAGCACCCCAGCGATCCACCCCACCGAAAACCCGTCGCTCGAAGCGACGCCCTGCGTCACCGATCACCTCTGCCATATCGAGAGGCGCCAGGCGCGCGATCGTATCGGCGCGGCTGAAGGTGCGGTCCACCCGAAGGATGGCAGCCGAGTCCCGATTGCCACTCCCGTCGGAACCCGGACGCGGATACAAGTCGGCGTAGAACCGGCCCAGCGAATCACGAGCCTGCGGTAGAGAGCCGCGAACGGCATCCGACGTCGGAAATGACCGGACCAGCCGGCCTTCCAGCGTCCAAACGGTGGTTCGGCGAAGACCCCAGTCGCCGACAAAAAGACTGTCCTCTGCTACGAAGAGTGTCGTTGGACTGCGGAGATCGTCCGGATGCTGCGCATCCAACGGGATGATCTTGCCGGTCGAGAAATCCGCGATACCGGCGGTCTCGTTCGGCGCCGCAAGCACCGCCCAACGGGGGCCACCGAGCCACGCCGCCCCCGTTACATCCGAGTCCCGAGTGTTGACGGTATCTCCGCTCGTGGAGAGCTCGACCGCCGGGGCGTCCGGTTCGGGGTCTCCACAGGAGACGAGGAGCCCGGCGGAAGCAATGACAACAACGAACGACGTGGCGGTACCGACCATCAAGGCAATCTAGCAGGGGCGACGCGTGCGTCGCCCTTCGCTAGACCTTCGTTTCGGTGTGGGCCTCAACGTAGGGCTGGTGCAGCTTCACCGGTCTTCCTTGACGCATCCGCAGATTCAGCATCTCCACTGCCACGGAAAACGCCATCGCAAAATAGATGTAGCCTTTCGGGATATGCTGGTTGAGACCATCGGCCACGAGCGTCACGCCGATGAGTAGCAGGAAGCTCAGCGCCAGCATCTTGACCGTCGGATGCCGGTCCACAAAGCTGCTCACCGGTCCCGCGAAGGCCATCATGAAGCCCACGGCAATGACCACCGCTGTCACCATTACGCCGAGATCTTCCGCCATGCCCACCGCCGTGATGACGGAATCCAGCGAAAATACGATATCGAGCAGCATGATCTGCACCAGCACGCTCGTGAGCGAGGGCCGGACCTTGACCGAGGTCTCGCCTTCTTCGCCTTCCAGCCGGTCATGTATCTCGTGGGTGCTCTTGGCGAGCAGAAAGAGTCCGCCCGCGATGAGCACCAGATCACGTCCGGAGATTTCCTCACCCAGCACACTGAAGAGGGGCGAGGTGAGGCGGATGATGAGGCTCAGTGAGAACAGCAGGGCAATCCGCATGATCATTGCGAGAGCCAAGCCAAGCCGCCTCGCCTTCGCTTGTTGCTCCACCGGCAGCTTCCCTGCCAGGATCGAGATGAAGATCACATTGTCGATCCCAAGGACGATCTCCAGAACAGTCAATGTCAGGAGCGCGATCCATGCTTCGGGGCTGGTGATCCAATCCATTGTCGTAGCAGGGGAAGGGGTAAGCTCGAACTACTCGGGAGCAGCAAAGGTAGTAGCTGCGCGGGCAGGACCGCCAGAAGCGAGCGAAGTCACATCAGGCAGGAGGCGGCACTTGATCCTGAATTCGGAGTTATGGATTCCACCAGTACGACAGCTTCACCAGAAGAATGTTGTCTCCCGCCGCTCCCCACAGACGATCCAGAGCCCGCCCCGTCCGGAAGGTCCCGACACTCTCGGTGTCCGATCTGTTCTGGGTCCAGACGAGGAATAAGGTCGATCCTGGCGAATACTCCCAGCGGAGCACGGCATTCCCCCTGAGCGACGCAAGAGAGAAGTTCGGGTCGTCGATTTCCCGCGCGCTCGCAGGCCCGCCTGGTCCGTCGGGATCAACGCTGAGTCGATCCGGATCGGATGTGGCAGAAGGCTCCGGATAGCTATTGAACTGGTAGCTGCGGGGGCGGGCCAGCTCCTTGAAGCCGGTATAACGACCCGAGGACAGCAGCGGCTGGGCATAGACCTCGAGGCTCAGCCTGGGTGTAAAGATCCAGTTGAGCCTCAAGCTGGCGGACACCGTAGTCTGGTCGAGATCGGCAAACACGTAGCGATGGCCGAAAGTGTGGTTTGCCGTCTCGTCATCGAACGTGTCCACATACTGCGCCGACGTGCCGACACGCTCGACCTGAGGCTCGACCCGCAGTGACATCCGGGCTCCCGGCTTCCATTCGACATAGGCCCGGGCACTCCAGCTCTGCTCCCAGCCCTGCTTGTAGTGATTACCATGGAGACCGGCTCCGAGAATCCAGCGCTTATTCGGATCCGAGTCCAGCTGAAAGTCCCACTCGATCCCAGGCTGGTTCACCATGAGCGGCCCTCCGCGGGTACGTCTGTCGCTCAGCGTCTTCGGGTTGTACGCCACAAACCATCGCCCGCTGGAGAAGTTCTTCAGCTGGTAGAGACCGGTGAGAAAAAGTCCGGTCCAGGTCACGTCTCCGCCGTAGTTGTAACTTCGAAAGCCTGCAAGATTGAGGCGCCAGCTCCGGAACATCCGACCCGGCGTGGTCCACTTGTGGCCGAACATCACATGCGAGTTGATCTGATCGCCCCTGAACTGGAATCCGAGGTCATTCACATCGAACCCGGGATCGACGACGCCCACCGCCGAGTTGAACATCCAGTTGCCCTTCTGCTTGTTCAGGGAGACGCGGCCGGCATAGCCGGACAGTGACGTACTGTTGGCGTCCAGGCCCAGATACTGGGCATCCGGTCGCTGGAGGTAGTGAACCGAGCTCATGCCCAAGGCCTGTATCCGCTGGCTGTTTCCGGTCACCCGGCTCAGACCGCCCCAGCCGCTCACAACCCAGACACCATTCCTGTCCAGCGTAGTCCAGCCATCGAGCCCCAGACTGGCGGCGCTGGAGCTGAGCTCGTCCCTCAACCGGGGCTCATCGAACGACCGTGCCGTCAGTGTTCCCATGAGTCCCAGGCCATGACGGCCGCTCTGAATCTCCTTCTGTATCCGGTAGACGCCATAATAGGTCAGTGGCTCTACCTCCTGTTGCCAATGTTGCTGCCCCAACGAGAAACGGGCTCTCTCCCGGCTGGTGAGCGCACTGAGAGTACCCAGACTCCAGCTTCCTACCTTCCCGGAGAGCTTGGCGGCGCCCAGTATGTTGCTCCCACTCGGCACACTGGAATAATCGTACTCCTCGGGAAGCTCGGCTTGAGGGGCACGACCGATTCGGCGGCTGTAGAGAAAGCTGGGATTTGCCCAGTTGAAGCCCCAGTTGTCGTTGGCGCCACCGTACCCAAAATCGAAGATGCTGGCCCCTTCGACAAAGAAGGGACGGCGTTCCTCGAAGAAGGTCTCGACGTCGCTCAGATTGACGACGGCCGGGTCCACCTCGACCTGTCCGAAGTCGGGATTGACTGTTGCGTCCAGGGTGAGATTGCTTCCCAGACCGAACTTGAGGTCACCGCCGATCCCCGCTCCGAAACGTGAACCGTCGTTGAAGGGGTCTGCAGTCTCTGAGCTGAGGTACTCCGCCCGTGTCGTGACATAGGGCAGCACCTCCACCCGAGGAGGTGGCGAGACTTCCTCGATGCCGACCAGGTCTACAAACCTGGAGACGAAGCCGCTTCCATTGCTGGGAGTGCAGACCAGATAGGAGCGCTCGTTCCGCCGTGCAATCTCCCGTTTGAAGTTGATGCCCCAGCGGTGGGCCTTCTGGCGCTGAAATCGAAGCTGTGAATAGGGGATCTTCAATTCGGCCGTCCAACCCAGCGAATCCCGAGCGGCGCCACCTTCCCACACTCCATCCCAGGTATCGCTGTCCCAGTCGTCGTTGTAGAGCGTTCCATCATACAGGGTACCCGCGGCGTTGACTCCGAAGAAGAACCCGGTCCGGCGGTCGTGATATGAATCGAGGAACACGATGAACCGATCGGCGCTGACGATCCGATCGCGCCGGGCGAGCTGGGCCATCACTGAGTCAGGGGCACGGTCGTACAAGCGCGCCCCGATATAGAGAGCGTCATCGTCGTAGAGCACCCGTACTTCAGTGCGCTCTGTCGCAGGGGCGCCCTCGTGGGGCTCACGCTGGGTGAATTCGGAGACGACGCTGGCTCCGGCCCACTCCGCCTCCGAGAGCACACCATCCATCGCGATACGATTTCCACCGATGCGGGAAGCCTGCACCGAGCGCGTTGCCGAAGAGTCGGGTCGAAGCGAGTCACTCTGCCCCGTGACATCGAGGCCGGCGAGTGCCAGAGAGAGTGCAACTCCAGTCATTGGGTCGCCCACTCGCGAACCTCCGCCTGTTGTGAGGGCCAAGGTATTTGCGCGGGGTGAGCCGGGAGATTCACGCCTCGCGCAGGATGGAACGCGAGGCTTAGACGGCGGGAGCTGGAAAAGGGTTGCCTACTTCAAAATTTCCTCGAAGAGACTGACTGCGCGAGGATCCTGGCTCTGCGCCAGCCAGAAGATCGCGGTTTTCCGGAGCTCGGAATCCGGGTTGCTCCGGGCGATTCGTATCAGGGCGGGCACTCCGTCAGTAGAGCGTTGAGAAAGGGCAAAGATCGCCTGCTTCCGCACCTCACGATCTCCCCGATGGTCTAAAGCAATGGAATCCAGTGCTCTGCCCGCTTCATCGCCGGCCGCCTGTCCCAGCCAGAATACCGCCCGACCACGAATTTCCGGGGAGACCTCCTGTGTCCGAGCGATACTGACCAGTGAAGGCCAGATGATTACGCTGTCGGCCAGAACTGCCGGGAGGAGGGGGTCACCGGCAACAAGTTGATTGACGCTACGCTCAGCCAGGTTGAGGAAGTAGGAAGCGGCCTCCCGCACGCCCACAGTACCGAGGTCCGTCGCGGTCTGGTCGGGAAGCCAGCGGCCACCAACGTATGTTCGAACGGAGTGAACCCTGTGATCGCTGAGCTTCAACGCGACTCTCACCGACTGGGGCGTGCAGTCGGGCTGCCACTCATGGCTCGAATGCCGCACGTCGATGCCACAGTAGCCGTTGCTACAGACGTCTGGCCGGGCGGCGAAGCTCAGGCGCACTGTTCCATCCCGGCTCTGGCTGATCCGCTGCGAAAGCGTCTGGGCCAGCAATGGCCCCGGAACGCAGACAAGCACTAGCGAACAGAAGAGTCTGTACATATTCGAAGCCTAGGGTTGCTCGATAATTTCCTGCAGTGCTTGCACAGCTTGGCTGTCCTCCGACTGGCCCAGCCAGAACAACGCCCGCTTTCGGAGCTCGGGGTTCGGATCCTTCTTGGCGATATCGATCAGCTTATCCAGTGCGGCGGGCTCGTTACGCTGTGAGTAGACGAAAATGAGCTGTTCCCGCATGGCCTGATCGGCAACATTGGCATACAATCCGGTGAGCTCAGCGATAGGAACCCCGCCTTGGCCCGCCCAGAAGAGAGCTTGCTTCCGCATTTCGATGCCCTGCGATGAGTCACGCGCCAGGCCCAGCAGCCATTTTCCATTTTCCGGCCCCCCCATCTGCGAGAGCGAGAAAACCACCTTCTTCCTGAGCTCTTGATTCTTCAGCCGGCCATATAAAGACCGCAGGAATGCAGCATTCTCCGCTGACCCAGTCTGGCCCAGCCAGAAGATGACCTTCTCTCGGGCGGCCTCGGGCACGTCAGCACGCTCGGCGTAGGCCCGAAGGGCCTGCTGGGCAGCCGGTTTGTTGTGCTGCGAGAGCGCAAAGACGGCCTTGTCCTGGATTTCAGGGTCCTTGGAGAGGCGAAGAATCGAGTCCAGCGCCTGTACTGCGCGGTCGGTGCCTACCTGAGATAGCCAGAAAACAGCCTGACGCTGCACCTCCGGATCGGGATCGTTGCGAGCCGATTCCAACAAAATGTCCTCGGTGCCATCCGCCTGCTGCTGAGCCACCAGGAACACGGCCTTCCGTCGCAGACAAACCGAGGCAGGGTCGCGTCGCGCCAGCACCTTGCGCAGGATCGGCCGAGCGCGCTCTGCATCCATCTGCTGTAACGCATTCAGTGCGGCCACTTTCATGTCGTCATCGGCGCCGGCGCAGCGGCCGGAGCTGCGGGACGAACTGCGCGAAGAGCTGCTCGAAGTGAAGGGCGGCTCAGGAGGTTCGGGTGGCGTAGGTGGCGTAGGTGGCGTCGGCGGTATCGGCGGTGTAATGCTGGCCGCCTGGGCTACCTCGGCTATCTCTGCCGCCGCTTCACTATCGCCCCGCCGAGCCAGCTCACCCTGGATCCGCCTTTCCAGCGTCGCCGCATCCCCGTGAGTGGCAGCATCTGGGAACTTGCGCTGCTGCTGCCGCAGAGCCTCCCTCGCTGCGCGTAAGTCCCGATCTCCACCTAGGCGGTAGAGCGCAAAGGCCTGCCAGTAAAGCGCATCGGGGGTATAGCCCGAACGAGGGAAGCGGGCCGGTATCTGGGCAAACAGGCTGGCGGCCGTTCGATAGTCACGCCGGTTCAACGACTCGCGCGCCAGACGGTAGATCGAGTCGGCTGGATCCCGGCGGAGCCAGGCATGGGGGACTGCAAGGCCGCCTGAGCCTTCGCCCCGAATCCAATGAAGCGGCCGATCGAGGTGCGGAAGCCTCGGCAGCAGCCAGTGATCGCCGATGGCCATTACCACAGCCAATGCCAGTCCGCTGAGCATACCGTGCATTACAGGACTCCTTGGGTTGCGCTCGTGCCGGAAGGGACAGCCGTTCTCAAGCGCGTCATCACACCACTGTCTTCCAGCCCTTCCGTGATAAAGTTCAGATCGGGCGACTTGGGCCGATCCGACAGCTGGGCAATCTGGGCGAGCACCAGCTCCAGATCCTGAAGCAGGAGCCGGGTACGGTCATCGCTCGCGGCAGGGGAGTCGAGCAAGAGTCGATTCGTCGCGAGCAGCTGCCGGGCGGTGCCGGAGGCGAGCTGCTCGCTACCTCCCTGCCGCACCGATGTGCGGAACAATGTGAGAAAGGCCTCGGACTGGCTGAGATGTTCTGTAGCGGCAATCCGGTAGGCAACATCGTTCACCTGCGGGGTCGCGACCGCCGCGACCTTGGCTGGAGCGGGCGTCTGCGGTTCGGGGGCGGTGATCCGGCCAAGTGCAACGCCGATGGCGAGGAGTGCGGCAATGCCCGCAGGCCAGGTGAGGTGACGGAGACGGCGGGGTGGACGAAGAGGTGTTACTCCCGTTCTCGTCCTCTCCGTCTTCTCCGCTCGTGCAGCGACGATCCGCTCCCACATCTCCTCCCGCGGCGTATCGGGGGGCGCGTTGTAGTTCCGGGCCGTCTCGCGCAACTGGTCGTCGAAGCCGTCATTCAGCATGGTCTTCAATCCTTCGCAAAGTCGGCTAGCGCTTCTCTGAGACGAGCACGCGCCCGAAACAGTTGAGCCTTGGATGTGCCGGGATGGACGCCAAGAG
>DATFFX010000443.1:0-4757 GCA_035249825.1 Gemmatimonadales bacterium
CAGAATGTATTTCGGATTATGGTAGGGTCAGGCGAGCGAGTATCCGAGGAAGCGGTTGCTGCGCGCTCGGAAGAGATGAGGCTATCGTCGGGCGACCCGCTCCTTCCGCAATAGCGCCTGAGCGTGCCGCCGGGCGGCATCCCCCTCCGTGTCTCCCAGCATTCGGGCAATCTCATTCACCCGATCCTCGCCAAATAGTACCTGTACATCGCTGGTGGCGATGCCGCCCCTGGGCTGCTTGGAAACCACAAGGTGCCCATCGGCTCGGGCGGCAATCTGCGGCAGGTGCGTGATGACCAGGACCTGATGCCGTTCGGCTACCTCCGCAAGGGCGGCGCCGACCTGTGCGCCGGTCTCGCCGCCGATCCCCTGATCCACTTCATCGAAAACCAGCGTCGCAATGGCATCGTGCTTCACGAGAACCACCTTGAGCGCAAGCATGAGACGGGATAGTTCGCCGCCCGAAGCCACCTTCGCCAGGGGCTTCGCCTCCAGCCCGACGTTCAGCTGAACATTGAACTGAGCCGATTCACTGCCCTGGGCGCCGGGCTCCGGCAGCGTGGTGAGCTGAACCGTGAGCTTTCCGCCCGGGAGCCCGAGCGCTGGCAGGAGACGATTGACCCCGCGGCCCAGCTGCTCCGCCGCGTCACGGCGTTTCGCGCTCAGAGCCTCGGCCGCGGTACGGAGAGCGCTCTCGGCTGCAACCCGCCGCGCCGCGAGCGCGCGCAGGTCGGTGTCGGCCGTGTCCAGCAACTCAAGCTCGGCGGCGGACTGATCTCGAGTTGCCAGCACCTGCTCCAGTGTCGCACCATACTTTCCGGTGAGCCGGTAGAGCAGGTCTCGCCGCCGTTCGATGTAGGTGAGCCGTTCGGGGTCTTCCTGAACCGTCGCGGCGTACTCCGCAGCGAGTCGCGCCAGCTCGGAAAGGTTCGCGTAACCGGAGTCCAGCAGTTCCCGCCAGGCGCTTACAGTCCCCTCCATCTTCTCAAGGCTTGTCAGCGCACGATCTGCCATGCCGAGCGCCCCCAGAGCGTTTCCGCTTTCCCCCTCCAGCGCCTCGACAATGCGTTGAGCCTGCTCCACCAGGGTACTCGCCTGACTCAGCCGGCGCGCTTCCGCCTGAAGAGTGTCATCCTCCCCGATCCTGATCTTCGCATTATCGATCTCTTCAACGACATGCCGCAGATAGTCGGCGCGGCGGCTGACTTCATCCCGCTTCTGGACCAGTGAAAGCTCATCCGCCCTGAGCGCCGCGAGCCTGGAATACGCCTCGGCCACTGCAGCCCTATCTGGCTCAGCGTGGCCAAAGGCATCCAGGATGTCCCGCTGGGTCTCTGGATGCAGCAGCGATTGCGTCTCATGCTGTCCATGGAGGTCGATCAGGAGGGCGCCGAGCCGCGCCAGCACGGTGGCAGTAGTGGGACTTCCGTTGACCCAGGCACGTGAACGGCCCTCGGCCGAGACCTCACGCCGCACTACCAGGCGGCCATCCTCGACATCGAGCCCCAGCTCTTCGATCTGGCGCCGAGTTGACGGGACTATGCCCTCGAACGCGCCCTCGACCACGGATTTGGCCGCTCCGGGGCGTACGCTTCCGCCGGCTGCGCGCTCTCCCAGCAGGAGCGAGAGAGCATCGACCAGCATCGATTTCCCGGCCCCGGTTTCACCGGTGAGCACGTTGAGGCCAGGGCCCAACTGCAGCGTTACATCGGCTATGGTGGCGAGATCGCGAACCCGGAGTTCGGTGAGCAAGAGATCCTTCGCTGCGCTCAGAATGACATTCTACGAGCTTACTGTCTCCCCGACAGATCGCCCCAGTGAAGCTTCTGGCGCATTCGCCCGAAGAACCCGTCGCCACCCAATCTGATCAGGCACACGCGATGGTCGGCCCGGCATACCTCCACTGATTCCCCGGGGGCGAGGGTGGTGCCGGTCTGGCCATCAAAGGAAACGAGCAGGTCATCCGACCATCCAGCAATCGGCTCGATCACGATGCGGAAGGTCGCAGGCACGACCAGGGGGCGAACGGCCAACGTGTGGGCTGCGATCGGGGTGACGATGATGGCCTCGACTCCCGGCACGACAATCGGTCCGCCAGCGCTCAGGCTGTATGCCGTCGAGCCGGTTGGGGTCGCGATGATGATCCCATCAGCGCTATAGGGCCCTACGTTCTCACCCTGAATGAAGACGTTGACCCGGATAACCCGCGCAACACCACCTTTGTGAATGGCCACATCGTTCATGGCCATCTGAGTCGACCGAATCTCGGCTTCGGCATCGCGGATACCCGCGCGGAGTGCCTGCCGGCGCTCGATCGAGAAGGTTCCGGCCACGAGCGCGTCGAGCGCCGGATCCAGGGATTCCCTGGTAGCAGTCGTGAGAAAGCCGACACGGCCGAGATTTACACCGAGGATCGGTATCTCGCGGCCGCCGAGGAGGCGGGCTCCCCGAAGCAGAGTGCCGTCGCCACCGAAGGTGATCAAAGCGTCGAGGTCCACGGAATCGAAGGTAGGAACGTCACGGTTCCAGAACGATTCCAGCCGGGGCTCGCTATAAAGCGTGATACCGCGATGAGGGGCGGAGACGAAAATATGCTCCAGCACCCCTTGAAGATCACCGTACCGGGGATTCCCGACGATGCCGACCTTCATCGGGGCTCGAGGCTCTCCTCGTGCTGCAGGGCCGTGATCCTGCGAGCAATGCCTTGCGGAGTCAGTCCGAAGCTGTCCAGCTGCTCGGCGCGCGGTGCCTGCTCGATCAGCCGGTCGGGTACGCCCAGCGCAACGACCCGAACTTCCGGGTGCGTGGTCTGGAGGGTTTCGGCCAGGTACGCGCCGAATCCGTTCACGATGGTGCCTTCTTCCACCGTGACGAGAATCCGGTGCTGCTGCGTGAGCGCCTCCAGCATGGCGGCGTCCATTGGTTTCATGAAGCGGCAGTTCACGACAGCACAGTCGATGCCGTCTTGTGCCAGCAGCTCAGCAGCTCCGACGGCCGGCAGGACCATCGTGCCGACGGCGAGAATCGCGACGTCCTTGCCCCGGCGCAGCTGCTCCCACGTACCGTATGGAATGGCTGGAATCTGTCCCGCGGGCCGAGGCTCACCGGGTGCCTTATCACGGGGATAACGGGTGCTGAAAGGGCCATCGTGGCTCAGGGCGGTTCGCAGCAGGCCCAGGAGCTCATCACCATCCTTGGGCGCGGTAACCGTCATCCCGGGTACGGCCAGCATGTAAGCGATGTCATACAGGCCCATGTGGGTCTGCCCATCTTCGCCGACGAGTCCCGCGCGGTCCATGCAGAAGACGACCGGCAGATGCTGCACCGCCACATCGTGGATGATGTTGTCGTATGCGCGCTGGAGGAAGGTGCTGTAGATGGCGCAGACCGGACGAATGCCCTGTGTGGCCAGACCACCGGCAAAGGTGACGGCGTGACCCTCGGCTATACCAACGTCGAAGAATCGCTCGGGATACTTCTTCTGAAATATTCCGGTGCCTGTGCCGGATGGCATGGCAGCAGTAACCGCCACCAGCTCGGGATGCTCACCGGCTAACGCGGTAAGGCCCTCCCCGAAGAGCTGAGTCCAGGTGGGTGGCCCGCTCGACTTTTTTCGTGCCTCACCGGTAACGGGATCGTACGCGGCCAGACCGTGCCATTTTTCCTGGTTCGACTCGGCGAACGAAAAGCCTTTTCCTTTCTGGGTCATCACGTGGATGACCCGGGGGCCGGTCATTCCCCGTACGAACTTGAGCGTGTCACACAACTTCTGCAGGTCGTGGCCATCTATCGGACCGAAGTAACGGAAGCCAAGCTCCTCGAAGAACATGCCGGGTGAGAAGAGGTTCTTGACGCTTTCCTCGACGTTGCGCGCAAAGTCGACCACACCCTCACCGAAAACCCCGCCGAGGGCGAACGTCAGTCCCTTGATGCGCTCGCGAAGCCGGTTGGTCCTCGGGTCGGCTACGATGCGTCCCAGCGTCTTACTGATGGCACCCACATTCGGCGAAATGGACATCCCGTTGTCGTTCACGATGAGAATGATGTCCCGGTCCGAGTGGCCGGCGTTGTTCATCCCCTCGTACGACAGGCCGCAGGTAAGCGCCCCATCGCCGACGACAGCAACGACCTTGTGCTGCTCGGCTTTGAGGTCGCGTGCGGTGGCCATGCCGAGCGCGGCAGACATGGCGGTTCCCGCGTGACCGGCGCCGAACTGATCGTGCTCGCTCTCGCGGCGCTTGAGGAATCCCGAGATCCCATCCCGTTGCCTGAGCGTGGGAAACGGCTCATCCCGACCGGTCAGGAGCTTCCAGGCATATGCCTGATGGCCCACGTCCCACACGATCTTGTCGCCGGGGGAATCGAACTCGTAGAGCAGCGCGATAGTAAGCTCGACAACCCCGAGGCTTGCGCCGATGTGACCGCCGGTGATCGAGCAACACTCGATCAGCCGATCACGGATTTCCTGGGCCAGCTCGGGCAGCTGGTCACGATGGAGACGCTTGAGATCGGCGGGGGATTTGATCGCGGCTAACAGAGACATGGCGCTAGGGTTCGAGTTACGCAACAAGGTCCCTCGGTCGCTGGACCCTCGAATGAGGAGAGATTCGGCAGCCGACTGGAGATTTTCCTATGATGTCCTGCTGGCAATATACCCGGCCAGCGCACCGAGCGCCCCGGACGGTATACCGGCCCGGTCGAGGTGGGCCACAGCGCTGGAAGCCAGCCGTTGTGCCTCGGCCCGGGCGCCCGCAATA
>DATFFX010000444.1:0-7743 GCA_035249825.1 Gemmatimonadales bacterium
GAAGTCAACGGCCATGGGATCTTCCCAGGTGAAATCCGGGGCGCAGTCGCAGCGGCTCAGCGAGCACAGCTCTGCGCAGAATGAGGGTCGCAGCGGGAACGAAGGTAGCACTCGCAGCAACGCTCGCAGCACTGAAAAGGCGGGCGCTCGCTAAGTTCAGGTGAATCGGTACAACAAGGTATTCGGCCACAATCACCCCCCGGCGTATGTGCCGGGGGGTTTTGTGTCCGTGGTCTCCGTAGCATTACGGAGGTTTTCCTCCGTGACTCTTCGGATTGAACCTTGGCCATCCCAAGCCTAGCCTTGTCACGTGCTTCCGAAGCTCGCCTTCCATCTTATTGGCATCAGCCACCATATGGCCACGGTGGAAGAGCGCGAGCGATTCGCGTTCACCCCGGCTGAGGCTGCAGTCTTACTGCGCAACCGGTCCGAGTCAGGAAGCCCCTGCCTTCTACTCTCCACCTGCAATCGTTGCGAGCTCTACTGGAGCGGCGACGACGACCTGGAACCCTGGTTTCGTGATTTTGCCCGGGAACGGGGTGCAGCCTCGAAACCTCAGCTGCTCAGGCGCGACAGCCTGGACGCCATTCGCCATCTATTCGCCGTAGCAGCAGGACTGGACTCACAGATCCTGGGCGAAACGGAAATCCTGGGGCAGGTTCGGCGTGCTTACGACATGGCTCGGGCTGTCGGAAGCACAACCCGCGATATGGACCTGATCTTCTCCGCGGCGCTGGCCTCAGGTCGCCGGGTGCGAGCCGAGACGGTTCTGGGCCGGCATCCGGCCTCGGTAAGCTCTGCCGCAGTGGGCCTGCTGGCGGAGAGATGGGGAGGGATAGGGGCTCGGCAGGTACTGGTGCTTGGCGCCGGAGAAGCGGCTGAGGGCGTGCTGCGCTCGCTGCACGAGCACGGCGCCTCGAATGTTCTCTTGCTCAACCGGCGGCCGCTTCGGGCCAGGGTTCTGGCCGAGGCGTGGGGTGCGAAAGCGGGAGGTTGGGAGGAGTTGGAGCAGGCCCTGGCTGACACCGATCTTCTCCTCGTGGCTACAGGCAGCGCGCGGGCGGTAATTGGAGCAAGCCAGCTCGAGCATGCGGCCAGCCAACGTTCGGAGCGTCCGCTTTATGTGATGGATCTCTCGGTTCCCAGGAATGTCGAGCCGGCAGCCAGAAGTATCCCCGGGATTCACCTCTTCGATCTGGACGATCTGCAGCGCCTGTGTTGCCCCGCGGCGGCCACCGCGTCCGCTGCTCTGAGCGCAGCCGACCAGATTATCGACGATGAGCTGGTGAGGTTGGGCTTGAGCTTGCGTGGTAAAGTCGTGGCTCCGAGACTGGCGGAGTTGCACCGCATGGGGATCGAACTGGCCGAGCAGGAGTCGGCGTGGGCCCTGGCGCGGCTGGAGTCTTTATCGGATACCGACCGCGAGATCGTCCGCCAGATGGCGGACCGTCTGGTGCGCCGAGTCCTATACCCGGTGAGTCGAAGCCTTCGATCCGATTAGATGGTTGCCGCGTTTGCTCTCGAGCGAATCCACCGGCTGGAGGATGTTGCGGCATTGAGGATTGACACACCCGGCGCACCGCATTGGATATTGAGTGCTGTAGGGTGCGCCTGAAGCGAGATGCTCCTTGACGATCTGGGCGAGGCCATCCAGGAAGAGCGGCCGATCGTTCAGCGCTGGTGCCCGTTTGTAATGACTGATGCCTGCCTGATGGGCTACCTCCCCGTATTCCCGATCCAGCTCCGACAAGGTTTCAATGTGATCGCTGGTGAAGGCGATGGGAACCACGAGCACGTGTTTCTGACCCCGAGCGCCTAGTCGCCGGAGTACCTGTTCGGTGCTGGGTCCGAGCCATCGAACCGGGCCCACGTCCGACTGATAGGCGAGCAGGTACGGATTCTTGCTGCCAAGCTGTTCTACTACCCGTTGCACGCTCGCGCCTACCTCCTGCGGGTAGCTATCACCTCGATCGATCACGTCCAGTGGTAACGAGTGAGCGCTGAACAAGATCAGGACCCTGCCACGGTCAGTCGGCTCGAACTGGCGGAGTCCATCGCGGACCGTCTCCGTCATGGCATCCACGAAGCCTGGGTGCACCGGCCAGCGGTCGATGATGCTCCACTCGAACGCGTGACGCAGTCCGGTCCGGCTGGCCGCGCGCCATAGCTCATTCAGGCTCGAGCCGGTGGTGCTGCAGGAAAACTGAGGGTATTGGGTGAATGCTACGGCGCGCTCCACCCCGTCGGCGTGCATTGCGCGGAGGGCATCCTCACTCTTCGGATGGGTGTAGCGGAACGCGACGTAGAACTTGTGGGGTGCCGTTTCCGGCGAAATCCGGTCGAGCCGTGCAACCATTCCCTGGCCCTGTGCCTCGGTGTAGCGGAGAATCGGCGACCCGCCCCCTATGGCGGCATAGAGATTTCGTACTTTGGGAGTGCGGCGGCGGGCTATGAATGGACCCAGCCAGCGTTGAAATGGCAGCTGGATGATTTCCCGGTCGGCAAACAGCTCCAGGAGGAATGGCTGAACATCCTCCAGTGTAGCTGGTCCGCCAAGATTCATCATGACGATACCAGTCCTGACTTCGCCACCTGGAGCGCCGGCAGCAGCAGCGGAGTGCGGGTTGGTTGATTCGACGTCGGTCATAGATGAATCATAATCAGAGTCTTGCCCCTACTCCTCGATAATTCCCGCTCCCAGGGCGAAGCGGGTCAGCTCTGCGACCGTCCGAATCTGCAGCTTTCGCATCAAGCTTTCCCGATGCGTTTCGACGGTACGATGGCTGATGCCAAGCTCAGCGGCGATCTCCTTATTGGTCCTGCCTTGTGCCACTCCCGAGAGTACCTCGCGCTCCCGGCCAGTGAGTTGGGCCAGCGCAGCCTGATTAGCGTGCTCGCCCCTGAGCGCCTCCCGCAGGCGGCTGGCGATGGGAGGGCTGAAGTACGCCTCGCCCCGGCAGAGGGTACTTATCGCGCCGCGCAGCTCGGTTGCCGCGGTGTCTTTCAGCAGATATCCATGAGCTCCAGCCCGCACGCTTTCCATGACGTACTCAGGGTTGTCATGCATGCTCAGGATGAGAATGCGGGGCTCCGGCGAGCGGTCCCGCAGACGAGCTGCCACCTGAAGACCCGACTCGCCAGGCATCGAAATATCGAGGACGATCACATCTGGGTGGAGGCTCTCCGACAGGGACAGAGCCTCTGAGCCGGTAGCTGCCTCGCCCACCACTTCGAACCCCGGCTCACTCTCCAACACGTGTCTGATTCCGGTACGCACGATGGTGTGATCGTCGGCGACGAGGACTCTGATCGGGCGGGCCGTCACTGAGCCGTATCCGGCGCCGGAACCAACACCTCGAGAAGCGCACCGGTACCGACACGAGCTCTGAGCCGTACAGTGCCGCCAAGAGCGGTGATCCGCTCCCGCATTCCTGCCAGCCCCATGTGGCCTTGAAGCTCCAGCGCCTCTGGCGCCACTCCGGCGGGCAAGCCCTCCCCATCGTCGCTGACCTGGAGGAGAACGCCCGCGCGCTCGATGGAGATGCCGACATCGACCGTTCGGGCGTTCGCGTGTCGCAGCACGTTCGATAACGCTTCCTGGAGGGCTCGAAAGAGCGCGAGCTCGGCCTCACCGGAGAGCGGAGGGAGGGAGGAGGGCACCGCCAGGCCGGCCCGGATGCCGCTTCGTTCGCTGAAATCAGCCACCAGGGAGCGCAGGGCGGGCAACAGCCCGAGGTCATCCAGAAGCGACGGCCGCAGATCATTGGTGACGCTGCGGATGCTTCGGATACCAGTGTCTATCAGTGCCAGAACCTGGTCGAGCCGGGCTGTTTGGGGTGGCTGTACAGCATCGCGCAGCACACCGAGCTCCATTTTGACGGCGGAGAATACCTGCGCGGTTTCGTCGTGCAGCTCCCGGGACAAACGGCGGCGCTCATCTTCGTGCTGCTCTATCATCCGGGCGGAAAGCCTGGCGAGCTCTACGGTACGAGCCTGGAGACGACCATAAAGATCCGCGTTCTCCAACGCTGCGCCTACCTGTTGCCCGAGCGCCAGCAGGAACCTGTCGTCCAACGCGGTAAACGGATTTCGTGCATGGCCCACGAGAACCAGGGCGGCAATCACTCCCCGCTCGCCCAGGATCGGCAACACCGTAGCATAGGCATAGGGAGAGCCCCCCGGTTCTGCTGCAGGCCACTCTCCGCCGAACTGCGGACGTTCGGTTCGGATTACCCGCTCGAGCAACGCGGTCCCGGCTGCCGGGATGGGGCTGTCCGGCCAGGTTGCACACACACCTGCGCCCCGGATGAAACGGTCACCGCTCTCACTCGCGATGAGGTAGAGTGCGCTGCCGCGAACCGCCGGCAAGGTGAGCGGCCGGGCCAGCAACGCATCCAGCACATCTTGCTGGCGTCCGGCACGCTGCAGGTCACCGGACAGCGCCGAAAGCGCTCCCAGTCCGCGCCGAAGATCGTCCAGAATCAACAGCAGAATGCCGACGCCTACCGCAAGCGCCAACAGGATGTCGAGGTAGTAGCCCCATGGTGCCCACGCCCCGCGGGCGCGAAGGAAGGGATAGTCCAGGTGGTGCAGGCCCCAGAGACCGAACGCGAATGCAAGGAGGGTAGCGCCGCTGGAAGGAACCATGCGGCGATACTGCAGGAATACCCATCCGGTCCAGAGCGTAGCGAGGCTCAGGAAGAGTACCGCCGGCCCCGCTGCCCAAAGGAAGTGATCCAGACGATAAATGGCGATGTAGGACCACACCGGCGGGAACAGGACCACGGCCAAGTACCACCAACGCCAGCGGAGCGGCCGGGAGAAAACCAGCGCGGCGTAGAGGAGAGCGAGGGCTGTCCATCCGGTGACGACTTGATGCCAGTACAGCCAGATCCACGCTGCCGTGTGAAGGAAACTGGTAATGGCAATGACCCGTAGGAAATACAGTCCCCACGCAATCGCCCACCAGCCGAAGTAGGGCTTACGGTACCGGTAGAAGAGAAAGGCGCAAAGCAGGGCGAGGCCTGCTGTAATCGCCGCCTGAAGGAGAGCGGCGTGTAGCTCGCCGGCGGGCGTCGGCGGGAGGGTGCCTTGCATGGTCCGAAACAAACGAGGAGAATCAAGCGGGCGCAACAGCGTGCTACTCCAGTGGAGGTCGGCATGGTTCCCAGCTTCGTTTCGTCTATTCTCGCGGTGTCGGTGCTCCTCCTCGCTTGCCAATCCCCGCAGGCGGACTTATCCGCCCGGGACTGGGACAAGTTCGTTTCGGGCTTCGTGGAAACGTACTTCGAGGCAAACCCGCTCTTCGCGGTATACCAGGGCCGGCACGAGTTCGATGGGAAGTTTCCCGACTGGAGCGATGCCGGCCTTCAGAAATGGATTCGTCGGTTGCAACAGCTCCGAGACAGCGCTGATGCGTTCCCCCTGGATAGCGCCGACTCTGCCCGAGGCTTGGAACGAAACTACCTCGTCACCGTTGCCGATCGCGACTTGTTTTGGCTGGAACGAGCCGACTGGCCGCATCGCAATCCCAGCTGGTACGCAGACCAGATCGATCCGAACGTGTATCTCGCCCGCCCTTACGCGCCGCTCGCAACGCGTATGCAGGCCTACACCCGCTGGGCTCAGGAGCTGCCCGGAGCCCTGGCCAGCATGCGTGCCAACCTTCACACCCCAATGCCTCGGGCCTACGCCGATATAGGCCGAGGGCGCATCGGCGGCATGGTCAGTTACCTGGAGCAGGACGTACCGGTGGCGTTCGACTCAGTCACTGACTCCGTGACGCGCAGAGATTTCGCATCTGCCAATGCGGCCGCGATCACGGCCCTCAAGGAAATGGATGCCTGGTTCGCAACCGAGCAGAAGCGGGGGACCGATGCTTACGCAATCGGACCTGAGCTGTTCCGCGACATGCTTAAGTCCACTGAAATGGTAGACTTGCCGCTGGACAGCCTGGAAGCGAAGGGCCGCGCGGACCTGGAGCGTAATCTGGCCGCGCTTCGGGGCGCGTGCACGAGGTTTGCGCCCCGCGCTTCGATGCGGCAGTGCGTGCTGCGGATGAACTCCCATAAGCCGGTCGGCGGCGCCGTAGCTGCCGCGCGTGCCCAACTGGACACACTCGAGGATTTCGTCAGGGCGGCTGACCTCGTCTCTGTTCCGGGCCGCGAGCGAGCCCTGGTGCAGGAAGCGCCTCCTTATCAGCGCTTCAATTTCGCTTATATCGATATTCCGGGGCCCTACGAGAAGAAGATCCCCTCCATCTATTACATAGCTCCACCCGATCCAACCTGGACCCCTGAGGAACAGACGGCATACCTGCCAGGAGCGGCCGACCTGCTGTTCACCAGCGTACACGAGGTATGGCCCGGTCATTTTCTGAATTTCCTGCACTCCAACCGGGCTCGCTCGAAGTTTGGTCAGGTGTTCGTGGGCTACGCCTTTGCAGAGGGTTGGGCTCACTATGCCGAGGAGATGATGCTCGAGGCGGGACTGGGTGAGGGAAACCCTGAGGTGCAAATCGGCCAGCTCTCGAATGCGCTGCTGCGAAATGTTCGATACCTCTCAGCCATCGGTCTGCACACCAAAGGGATGACGATCGAGCAGTCGGAGCGGATGTTCAGGGAGCAGGGTTTTCAGGACGCGGGGAACGCGCGGCAACAGGCAGCCCGCGGCACGTACGACCCCGCTTACCTGAACTACACCATGGGAAAGCTGATGATTCTGAAATTACGGGAGGACTGGACCAAGGCTCAGGGAGCGGATAGCACCTGGAAGCGATTCCACGACGCGTTCCTCTCGTATGGCGGTCCGCCCATACCATTGGTGCGGCGCGCCATGCTGGGACCCGACAGCGGGCCTGCGCTGTAGCGGCTCCTGCAACTGTTCAGGCGCTCTATACTCGACGCGCGCTCCCGCCGAGCACCCGGGACAAGCCCTGCGCCAGCGTCACCCGTGGCCACCAGCCAAGATCACGGCGCGCGGCGGTGCACTCGGAACGCATCGGACTCAATGTGCGCTGAAGCCGATGGCGGGCCGTTCCGAGCTGACGCTGGGTTAGAAAGGTCAGCAGATCCCGGCACAGCATTGCTACCCACACCAGCGGGTAGGGAGCGAATAGAGGCCTGATCCGTCCCCCCGTCACCTCGTGCAGAGTACGCGCGAGCTCTTCCTGATCACCGTCAGCGGAATCGACCAGATTATAGATACTGCCGGTGGGAACACCGCTCCTGGCGGCCGCGACCATCGCGTCAACGACGTTGTCCACGTACACCAGCCCTGTGAAAACCCGGGGGCTCCCGGCTACCAGGGGACGTTCTGGAGAAGAGGACAGGGGGAATCGTCCTACCGGCAGCTGGGCCCCAGGACCATAGATCGTTCCCGGCCGGAGCACGATGATGCGGGGAGATAGCTCTCGCCGGGCATATTCCAGAAGTGCCGCATCGGCAGCGACCTTGCTGTGGGTGTATGGGCCCAGCTCCGCGGCTCGGCCATCATAAGGCGAGGTCTCGTCCAGGATCGAGCCCGTTCCGTTCGGGGCAGCATACACCGACATGGAGGAGACATAAACGAATGTTCTTACTCCAGCGTCGGCGGCCATTTGAACCAGCCGAAGTGTGCCGCGAACGTTCGTGTTCTCAAACTCCTCCAGAGAACCGTGATCGCCTCGGAGGGCTGCGCAGTGGAAGACAGTCTCGATGTTACGGAGAGCGTCGCTGAATCCGTCTCCCGAAGCCAGATCACCTT
>DATFFX010000445.1:0-10376 GCA_035249825.1 Gemmatimonadales bacterium
CTGCCTGCGGTACAGCCGGGGTCCAGCATCATGCCGGGCAAGGTGAATCCGTCGATTGCCGAGATGGTCAATCAGGTCTGCTTCCAGGCTCTCGGTCTGGACACCACCGTCGTGCTCGCCGCTGAGGCAGGACAGTTAGAGCTGAACGTGATGATGCCGGTCATGGCTCACAACATGGTGTTCGCGTTGATTATTGTCGCCAATGCCAGCGCTGTCCTCGCGGAGCGGTGTGTTGATGGGATAGCCGCGGACGAGGCCCAATGCGCCTACTGGCTGGAGCGTAGTCCGGCATTGGTGACGGCATTGGCTCCAAGGATCGGGTACGCTGAAGCCGCCAGGTTGGCCAAGGAGGCGGTTGCCTCCGGCCTCACTGTCAGGGAGCTCATCACGAAGAAAGGAATTCTCAAAGGAAAAGAGCTCGAGCAGGTGCTGGACCTTCGCGCCATGACGGAGCCTGGTGTGCCGGGCGGGACGGGCATCCCCTCTGGTGGTTGAGTGAGCCGACATGAAATGAATTCCCGGATGATTTGATGTCGGGTTTATTGGGACGTGGTACTTGGATGCTGGCGGAATCGTCGATCCGACAATTCTCCACCGCCTCATCCAAGACAGGAGAGCCACGTGACCCCGGTCCAACTTCTTACGCCTCTGGTCTTCGGCGCCGGAGCAATACTCAGCCTGCTCCCGGGCTGCGCCGCCGATCCACCCACCTCCGTCCCCAGTAGCCCGGTCACCTCGAACCAGACTGGGGAAAACGCGGTAACGCAGCAGGCTCTCCTCTCGAAGCTCGGCAAAGGCTTGGCTATCGCCCTGGCAGACCCGGCGATGCGAAGCTGGATACGATCTCGAATCGATGCTTCTCCTTATGTGGAGTGGCGCATTCCATTCCGGGATGTTCTGCTCGAGGAAGCTGACCGTGCTGAGGGACGCCGAGTAGCCCAGGCGACCCAACTGACAGCGGCGGAACGCGGAAGACAGAAGGCCCTGCCTCCGCTGGAGCTCTACTTTCCCATCCCACAGCATCGTACCGCCTGGAAGGCGGCGGAACCGGTGCAGGTAGCCGTTCGGATCGGGCACAGCGGGAGTTATAGCGTATATGCCGTAAACGGCCGTAGCTGGGTCACTGCCGGAGATCATGTGCCATCTGTGGCAACGCTGGTTTTGGCTGAGAGCGAAATCGACTACACCGACCGTGAGAGTGCTGTCCGCGGCGGCAGCCGGACCGGCCCCGGAATGGACGCAGCTCAGGCAAGGTTGCCTGGTCCGGGTGACATGGCCTTGCCGCCTCAGGAGGAAGCCCCCCCGCCTCCAGCACCAACCGGAGGCTCCAGCACCAGCCGCCACACCCGGCTCGGCTATTTCAAAACGACCCGGTACCACGATGACTGGCTGGGCGGCAGAGATGAGGTGGAAATCTTTGGATCGGTCAACGGGGGCTATCGTGAGTGCGCATCGAGAACCGATGTTCAGCCGAACCGCGACTACTACTTCCCACTGGACAACTCCTCCTCGACGATCGCGACAGCTATCCCCTGGGGAACCGGCACCCTCTATCTCGAGGCGTTCGAAGATGACGATGGAAGATGTTTGCGGCGCTCAAGCGACGACCGCTACGGCTCTGCCTTCCTGCGGATCGAACATTACGGCCTCATAGTGGGTACATCGAGCCCTGGTGACATTGCGATACGCGTGAGTGCCGAGCTTCCGTAGGACACCGGAGGATATCTGCGTTACCGTCCGCTGGTAGCTCATCTGGGGCTGGTCGCCGCTCTGTCCGGCTGCGGGGAGGTGAGTGGCCTTCCATCGGCAGAACCTGTTCCTGTCCTTCAGGCCCTCCTGGTCCTGGGCGAATCCCGACAAGTGCTCCGCGCCGCATGGAGCAGCCCCACGCACGTACCGTACGCTCCGGACGCCTATCCCATCGACGCACCGGTGGTAGACCTCTGGCTCATCTCTCCCGGCGGAGACTCAGTGCAGTATGCGCCCACGGAGGTTGCCGGCGAGTTCGCGGCTATCGCAAGCGTGAGTCCCCAGGAAACGTATCTGCTCTCGGGCAGCATAGCCGCGCGTCCGGTGGCTGCCAGCGCGTCTTTACCCGGCAATCTCACTGTAGCCCTACCTGCAGGCGATACGCTCAGGCTCCAGAGAACCGCCGGCTCTTCCCAGCTGGCGTATGCCTGGCAGTCTGACTCGGCTGCCAGCTACCAGGCCCTGCTGTTGGACCGGAATGGTAGAAGGGACCCTACCGCTTACGTGCTGACGCGGGACTCGCTCGGGATTTTCCGTGATATCGCGCCAGATACGGCAGGCGCAATCATGATCGTTCCTCCATTCCCCATCCCCTCTGACACCGCGCGGCTCGTCATCTTCGGGTACGATCGCCGAGCAACAGCCTTCTTCTCATCCTCCACCCGTGGCAATGTGCACGGAGCGTTCGGCCTTTTCGGCGGCGCCGCCAAAGCCGAAAAGGTTGTCGTATGGGAGTGAGGGCGTCGTTCGTTCTGACGTCAGCGACGTTCGGCGCTCTGCTCCTCGCCCCGGATCTTCCCGCACAATTGTCGGTCCGGGGCACTGTGGTCACGCGTGATACTGAAGCGCCTATTATGGGCGCCGTTGTCACAGCCGCACGCAGCCAGCGCTCGGCAACAACTGACAATTCCGGGCGATTTACGATTTGGATCGACAGCTTCCCGGATACGCTGCGGATCGCATCAATCGGGTATCGGCCGGACACGCTACAGCTGGATAGGCCACTTGCCCGATTGCAAGTCGTCCTGTCTCGTGCGGCCGTTCATCTCTCCGATGTCATCGTGACCGCCGCACCGGCGGGGGACCTGAACCTTGGAAGCGTTGGGAGGTGGGAGCTGCCGCTTGCTGCCGTCCGAGCTGTGCCTCCAGCGGTGGAAACGGACATTTTCAGGTCCCTCAGTCTCGTTCCAGGTGTCACCTTTTCATCGCCGCTCTCCGCCCGGCCGCTGATACGGGGCTATGACGCCAGTGAGTCGAGTTACAGAGTGGACGGTTTCGAGATAATCGCACCCTATCACATCGGCCGTATCTTCTCCGCCTTCCCGGCGGAAGGCGCGCAGCACATCACTGTTGCCAGCGCGCCCGAAGGGGTGGAGCATGGCGGTGCACTGGCGGGGTCGGTCGACATCACAGGGAAGACGGGGACATCGGACACCACTGGAGGCGGAGTAAGCCTGAGTGTGGCATCATCCTCGGCCTGGCTCGGGGGAGGATCCGACATTCGCTGGTTCAGCGCGGCGCGTGTGGTCTACCTCCAGGCAGTCGAGCTCGCCGGTAGAGTGGAGGTGCCCTACAACTTTCAGGACGTTTACGCCAATGGTGCTCTCATGCGGAATGGTCAGCGGATTGGCCGAGTTACTGCCTTTGCCTCTCGTGACCACCTGGCCAACCGCGATGATGGGAAGGGAATGGACTGGAGCAACCTTCTCCTCGGGCTGCGGGGCACCGCGCTGAGCCGTCCCGGGATCTCGCTCGATCTATTTGCCGTGGGCACTCGATTCGCCAATGATGTGCTCAACATTCCCGCCCGGGCCTCCCAGCTCGACTTGCGCAACCGGTTTGCCCGGCTTGGTGGAGGACTGTACCTCGCCGTGCAAGGCCGCCGAAGTCGGGTCACCGTCGGCGCTGCGGCAGGGTACCGGTCCATCGCCAACCGCATTATTCCGCGTTTCGGAGACGACTTCCAGGCAACCGACCAGTCGTTCCGAAGAGTCGAGCTCAGCACATACGCCGAGCTGTCCCAGAATCTGGGCTCACTGGCGGTGAGCGTCGGCCTGCGCGGCGATGTCGCCGGCGCAACGAACGTCTGGCAGCCCCGGGCGAGGCTCCGGTTCCCCGTCTCATCACACCTCACCGCCGGTGTGAGCCTCGGCCGGGCCGGACGCCTGTTCCACATCGTCTCGGATCTGCAATCGGAACCCGACATCGCCTTCTACGACTTCTGGTTGGCGGCGGGTGAGAACGGCAATCCAGTTCCCATCGTGGACCATGCGACAGCCGATCTCAACCTGGTTCGGGGTGTGGTCTCCGCGCGGCTCTCTGGGTTCCTATCGCGTGCGCGCGGGTTGGTAGAGCTGCGGCCGGCCACTGACCAGAACGCGGAGATTTCGGACCCGTTCCGGAGCGGGCGCGGCCGGACCTGGGGCATCGAAACACAGATTGCCGTGCGTGGTACTGCGGCTCGTCCCAGCTCCGTTTCACTGACTCACGTGTGGAGTGGATCTTCGCGCTCCTGGCATGGTGGCAGGTGGACTCGGTGGGCTCAGGACCGCCGCCACCTCTTACGCTTGCATGGGCAGATGCAGCTGAGCAGTCACTGGACAATCTTTGGGGCGTTTGAAGCGATCACGGGCCCACCGCTCACTCCCATCGAACAGGTCATCGAGGTTCGTCGGCCGGGGCAGGAGGAAGACGGACCGGTCGCGTATCTATATGGCCCGGAGAATAGCGCTCGAGGAAAGGGAACTGCGCGGGCCGATTTCGCGGCGAATTACGGCTTTAATGGTCTGTGGGGCACCCGGATGGCTCTAGGCTTGTCGGTCATCAACCTGGGCTTTGGACCCGTGGCTCCGATCCTTACCTGCGGCATTCATGGCTGTGGCCGGGGAAATGTCGAGGCCCGCACGGCTTCGGGCGTGGAGTACGCCAGGGCGTTCGACTTGCCGGCTGTACCGAGCGTCACTCTGCGAATGGAATTCTGAGCTCCGGAACCACTCAAGCTTTCGACCGGTCTGTGGCTCGGCGCAGTGGGGTTGCGACTGATACTTCGTCCGCCCGGCCGGCGCCGTCACCTATGGGAAGCTCTACCACCCGAAACGCCGGCCGATCAGGAAAATTCTCCTGGAGCAGGACCATCGAGACGTTGTACACGGGAACGTCTCCCATCGTTCTCCCCTCGGGAGCACCGTGATGCGCATGGCCGTGGAACACGACATCTACTGGATACCGTGTCAGAGGCTCCTCGAGGCGGCTGGAGCCCAGATAGGGGTAAATCTCGAGCGGTTCGCCGGACACGGTCGCGGCTATAGGTGAGTAGTGCAAGAGCGCGACACGTCGCTCGGTGCGCAACTGGCCCAGCGCCGTCTCGAGCTTGAGTGCCTCGTCCAATGCCTCGCGCACGAACTGCTTGATGAGCGCTTCCCCCCAGGGCCCCAGTGCTCTCCGTCCAAAACCTCCGGCAAAACCCTTGATTCCGGCAAACCCGACACCAAGGACCTCGTGAGCGTCCCCATCGAGGACATGAACGCCGGAATCGCAAAGAATCTTGGCGACCTCGCGTTCTTTGCCGGACTCATAGTCATGGTTGCCGAGTACGGCCACGATGGGAACCGTCACCGTGGCGAGCGCCTTGGCCATGAGCCTGGCTTCCTCAGGGTCTCCCCGGTCGGTGAGGTCTCCGCATAGGGCCAGCACATCGGCATGCTCGGCAACCTGCCCGAACAAAATCTGCAGCGGAGCGTCGAGCCCCTTGCCGCCCAGATGGATATCTCCCACCGCTGCAATCCGAACTACGCCTGGTCGCTTTGTCATTGCGAGTCAATTCAGCCCGGTACGGGCTCACCTGCGGTGATGTGGGCCACACCTCACTTACATAAGGATCAATATCATAGGCCATTCCCCATGGAGGCCGCATGGCCCAGGCGCCGACGCAGTCGCTGGTTGAGACCCCCTCGCGTTTGTTCTACCGCGTGGCCATGGAGGTCTTGAATCAGGCCGGAGTCCCATTTCTGGTGGGTGGCGCATTCGCGTTCATCCACCAGGCAGGAATCGATAAGTCAACCAAGGACCTGGACATCTTCGCGCGTCCAAATGATGTCCAGCGACTGCTGGAAGCCTGCACTGCGGCCGGATACGACACCGAGCTGGTGTTCTCTCATTGGCTCGCCAAGATCCGTTCTCCCGAAGGGTTCATCGATGTGATTTTCAGTTCAGGAAATGGTATCGCGACCGTGGACGATGGTTGGTTCGAGCACGCTACCTCTGAGGTGGTGCTCGGAGTTCCAGTCAAGATCGCTCCCGCTGAGGAAACATTGTGGTCGAAGGCCTATGTGATGGAGCGTGAGCGTTATGACGGTGCCGACGTGGCCCATTTGATCCTGGCGCACGGTGAACGGCTGGACTGGCACCGGCTTCTCGATCGTTTCGGGCCTCACTGGCGAGTGCTTCTGGCGCACTTGATTCTTTACGGCTTCATCTACCCCTCACAGCGATCTCAGGTTCCGGGGTGGGTCATGCAGGAGTTGCTCGAGCGCCTGAACGGGGAGCAAGGGGATTCGCCGGACCCGGTCTGCTACGGGACGCTGCTCTCCTGGTCGCAGTATCTGGGAGACGTGCTTGGCGGGTCGTTCCGCGATGCTCGGGTGCGGCCAGTCGGTAACATGAGTCCAGAGGAGGTAGCTCGCTGGACGGCAGCCGATAAGAAGTAGGGTACGGCTGGAAAGAGCTTGGAGCCGGGAACAGGGCAGCTACCAGCCAGGTAAGGATTCCCCGCAGATTTCTCGGTCCTGAGTGAACAGATTTCCAGATCTGAGTGAGAGATATACTCACCCTGAGTAACAGATTTCCTCATCCTGAGCGATAGATTTCCTCATCCTGAGCGCGGAGAAGGATCTGGTCCAGCCACGCAAGAGACTCAGCAGCACACAATTGGATTCCTGCAAGGCCCCTCTCCCCACTCAGGATGAGGAACCTGTCAGGAACCGTCGCATGACTTGGCGTCAAGCCTGCCCCGAATCCACATTGATTCCAGTCTCGCGCCGCCCCATATTCCGACCATGCGGGTCACTACCTGGACCGAATACAGCCTCATAATCTCGATTCATCTGGCCAAGCGCGGGCGCAAGGGCGGTGGCCCCGTTGCCGCGCGTGAGCTCGCCGATACCGAGAGGCTGCCGGCTGATTACGTCGAGCAGATTCTGCTGAGATTGCGGCGCGCAGGCCTGGTGCAAAGCGTACGTGGTGCCAAGGGAGGGTACTACCTCGCCAGGGAGCCGGAAGCCATCTCCGTGCGAGACGTCATGGCGGCCTCGGAGCACCAGACCTTCGAGATCAACTGCGAGACTCATCCGGTCGACGCGGATCGATGTAGCCCCGGAAGTACTTGCAGCATTCGGCCGGTGTGGTACGCGCTCCAGCAACGCGTGGATCAGTTGCTGGCGGGCATTTCCCTCGCCGACCTGATGAAGCAGGAATCCGATGTGCAGGAGCTGGTGGGGATATCGTCAGCGAATTAGCTGGCGTTCCGTGTGCAGGCATTCCCCGACCCCAGCGGTCGGGTTTTTTGTTTTGGAGGTAAGTGGATGATGCGGGTATCCGGCCCAGGATCTCTCGAGCCCGAGCTGTGGCGCATCGTAGGCAACACTCCGTTGTTGCCCATCGCAACGCCCTCGATTCGAGGTTTGTACCTCAAGGCCGAGTGGCTCAATCCTGGGGGCAGCGTCAAGGATCGGGCCGCGCGCGCCATCTTACGCGACGGGCTTTGCCGTGGCGACCTGCCCGGGAAACGACTGCTCGATGCATCGAGCGGGAACACCGGCATTGCGTACGCCATGCTGGGGGCAGCGGCAGGAATTCCCGTCACGATCTGCCTTCCCGCAAACGCGAGCCCGGAGCGGCGGGCGCTGCTCGAGATCTATGGTGCGGAGGTGATCCCTACTGACCGGCTGGCCGGTACCGAAGGGGCGGTCGAGCGGGCCAGAGAGCTGGCCGCAGAGTTTCCTGACCGCTACTTCTACGCCGATCAGTACAGCAATCCCGCCAACCCCCGCGCCCACTGGGAGACCACGGGCCCCGAGGTTTGGGATCAGAGCGAAGGGCGGGTAACCCACTTCGTGGCAGCGATGGGAACAACAGGAACCATGATGGGAACGGGTGGGTTTCTCAAGATGAAGAACGCGGGTGTCTGCCTCATCGGTGTCCAGCCGGACTCGCCGTTTCATGGCCTCGAGGGGCTGAAACACCTCGCGACGACGTCGCACCCACCTCAGCTGTACGATCCCGGCCTGGTCGACTCGGTAGTGGAGATTCCTACCGAAGTTGCGGATCAGACCGCACGCCACCTCGCGCGGGAAACCGGATACCTCGTGGGCTGGTCGGCAGGAGCAGCGGTGGCAGCCGCGATCGATGTCCTTCGCAAGAGCCCGGATGCGTACGTCGTGGCAGTCGGCTGCGACACGGGTAGCCGCTATCTGAGCACACCGCATCGCTGGAAGGCACCGTAATGCTGCGCTTGCGTGAATCGCTGATGCGGGAAATTCGACGCGAGGGCGAGCGGGCCTATCCAGCCGAATGTTGTGGCGTACTCGCCGGCCGCAGCGGTGAGGTGAAGGAAGTCCTGGGACTGGTTCCCGCAACGAACCGGCGCACCGATGACCCGCATCGCTATCTGATCTCACCCGACGACCTGCGGCGAATCGAAGTCCGGCTACGCTCGTCGGGGCAGGAGGTATTGGGCAGCTATCACTCGCATCCCGATCATCCCGCCGTCCCGTCCGCTTTCGACACCGAACAGGCGTGGCCGTGGTACAGCTATATCATCGTAAGCGTGAGTGGCGGCCGGGCGGCGGAGTTGACCAGCTGGGTATTGGATGATGACCGCTCCGTGATGCATTCCGAGTCGATTGACGTTCTCAGTGAGGTATGACGATATGGCCGTGACAGTTTCAATCCCAACTCCGCTGCGACCGTTCACCGGAGGCCATGATACGATCGAGCTTTCCGGCAGCACTGTCGGTCAAGTGCTCGATGGACTGGTCGCGACCCACGCCGGTCTCAAACGCCACCTGATGCAGGAAGATGGCCGCCTGCGCAACTTCGTGAGTCTCTATCTCAACGAGACCGACATCAGGCATCTCGAGTCAACCGCAACGCCGGTCCGCTCGGGAGACATCATCACCATCGTCCCCAGCATTGCCGGTGGATCCCCCACGACTGTAGAGGCCAAGGCGCCACTCTCCCACGCCGAGATGCTCCGGTATTCCAGACACCTCCTTCTGCCTGAGGTGGGCGTCAGCGGCCAACGGAAGCTCAAGGCCGCCAGGGTCCTGACGGTGGGCGCCGGGGGGCTCGGATCTCCGCTTTCTCTCTATCTGGCGGCGGCCGGCGTCGGCACGATCGGAATTGTGGATTTCGACGTCGTCGATTTGACCAACCTCCAGCGTCAGATCGTCCACGGAACGTCAGCGCTGGGCCGCTCGAAGCTCGATTCCGCTCAGGAGCGACTCGCCGATCTCAATCCCAATGTCAAAATCGAGCGACACGAGACTCGCCTGACTGCTCAGAACGCCCTGGAGATCCTTCGTGAATACGATGTCGTGGTGGACGGAACCGACAACTTCCCCACCCGGTATCTTGTAAGCGATGCCTGTGTGCTGCTGGGAAAACCGAACGTTTACGGCAGCATTTTCCGGTTCGAGGGTCAGGCTTCGTTCTTTTACGCTAAAGCGGGCCCCTGCTATCGCTGCCTGTATTCCGAGCCCCCGCCTCCGGGGCTGGTTCCCAGCTGCGCCGAAGGGGGTGTCCTGGGGGTCTTGCCAGGTATCATCGGCAGCATCCAGGCGCTGGAAACGATCAAATGGATCATCGGTGCGGGAACCTCCTTATTGGGGCGCCTTTTGCTGTTCGATGCTCTCAGGCTGCGGTTTCGTGAGCTCGAGCTGCGCAAGGATCCGGCTTGTCCCATATGTGGGAGCAACCCGACGATCCGGGAGCTGATCGACTACGAAGCCTTCTGCGGCATCGGCGCGGAGCCTTCGTACGAGGGACCGGAGATCACGGCGGAGGACTTGCGGCGGGAAATGACCGACAAGCGCGACCTGGTGCTGATCGATGTTCGCGAGCCGCACGAATGGGAGATCGCCCATATTGAAGGGGCTCGATTGATCCCCCTGAACCAGCTGCCCGAGCGCCTGGCGGAGCTGGACGGCCATGCGGAGATCGTTACGCACTGTCACCATGGAGTCCGATCCATGAAGGCGCTCGAGATCCTCAGGGGTGCCGGTTTTGGGAAGGTCCGGAGTCTGGCTGGTGGGATCGATGCGTGGGCGGAGCGAGTGGAGCCAGGACTGGCGAGGTATTAGGGGAGAGGGGAGCCGGAGAGGACGGAGAGAACGGATAAGACTGCAGAAGCGCAAGAACGAGAGCGGGCACGATTGATGTTGACCCGTCTCAGCCGGGCCGCTACTTTGCGCGTCTCGCCGAAGTGGTGGAACTGGTAGACGCGCTGCGTTCAGGGCGCAGTGGGCGCAAGCCCGTGCGGGTTCGAGTCCCGCCTTCGGCACTTCTCCTTCCCTCTGCCGTTGACCCACCCGAAGTGCTGGCCTATCCTTCGGTTAGGATATCCCCAGTGA
>DATFFX010000446.1:0-8963 GCA_035249825.1 Gemmatimonadales bacterium
GCGCCTCGGGTCCATTCCGTCCTTCTACGACGATCCCGCGCAGGAAGTGCTGCAGCTTTGGTTTGATGGCTATCGGCTCGGCCATGCGCACCGGCACGCTCCGCCGGAACGGCTGCCGGTGCCCCATCATTTTCCTGATCGCAGGGTGCACGAATAGCTCGTAGGTGACCATTGTGCTCACCGGATTCCCTGGAAGTCCGATCCAGGGCACATCGCCCAACACCCCGAAGCCGACTGGCGCTCCCGGTCGCATCCGTAACTTCCAGAACCGATGAGTGGCCCCAAGCTCCTCCAGCGCCGCGCGCACGTAGTCGTGCTCCCCGACGCTGATCCCGGCGCTCGTGACGAGCAGGTCGCAATCCGCAGCCCGGCTCAGGTGCTCCCGCAGGCTCTCGGGACTGTCGGCCGCGATTCCGAGATTGACGGGCTCGCCTCCTGTCTGACGTACCAGGGCGACCAATGTGTGAGTGTTGCTGCTGGCGATCTTTCGGCCACTGAGAATCTCCTCGGGCTGGTCTACGTCGACGATCTCATCGCCGCTGCCAAGGATTGCGACCCTTGGCCGACGGTAGACCAGCGGATGGGCTACTGCCAACGAAGCCAGCACTCCGAGGTGGGCTGGTCCCAGCTCGGTGCCCTCGGTGAGCACTGTGCTGCCTTGCCCGATGTCTTCGCCGATTCTACGCAGATTCACGCCGACATCGCGGTCTTTCAGGATGGTGACGACCTCAGCCCCGCCATCGGTGTCTTCCTGGCGGATGACGCTATCAGCTCCTTCGGGCAGCGGCGCTCCGGTGAAGATCCGGGCGCACTCACCGGTGCCGATGGCGCGGGTGGGAAAGCGTCCGGCCGGCAGCTGCTCGATCACCTTGAGCCGCACCGGCGCGGCCTCGGTAGCGCCTCGCACGTCTTCCGCCCGGGCCGCATATCCATCCATCGCTGAGTTGGTCCAGGCGGGAATGTCGAGCGGGCTGAGCACATCCTCTGCGAGCACGCTCGCGAGTGCATCATCGAGGGGCATGCGGAGCGGCGGCTGGCGCCGGACGTCCAGCAGGATTCTGCCGGCCGCCTCAGCCGCGCCGAGGGGGGAAGTCACGGTTCGATGATCAGGGATCGATCCCAGGCGAGGCTCGCGAGGAGTTGAAGCCAGATGGTATCGTTGAAGCGAAGGACCGGACAGTCGGCCTGAAAATCCAGGTCGTCGGTGATGATGGCCACCCACTCGCCGGCATTTGCGGCAGAGGGATCATAGAGTGGCGGGTCACCTCCTACTGCCCGAAAGACTTCGATCTTTGGAAGCGGCGCGGCCTTGTAACCTTCGGTCAGCACGATGTCGGCCCCTTGCAGGTAGCGCCGCGCCAGCCCGATCGGATCGTACTCGTCGGGGCTCCTCTCGAACAGCACTCGCAGGTCCGGAGATGCGATGAGGGTTCGTTCCGCCCGCCCCTCGTTGAAGTGCCGCCAGCTGTCGGTACCGGGCCGGTCCACCGCGGCAGGATGGTGGCCATGCTTGATGGTCATCACCCGGTGGCCGCGCCGTGCAAGCTCACTGGTCAGCGCAACTGCGAGGGTCGTCTTTCCGGCATTCTTCCGGCCGATTACAGAAATGATGCGTGTTGACGCCACAGCTGGTCCGCTTTCGCGAGATCGTCCGCGGTGTTCACATTGAAGAAGAGCAGGTCGGGGTCAGCGAGAGCCCGTACCTCCGCGAGTGGGAGGATACCGACACGGATGCGGTGGTGGAAGCCGATGGCACGCAGGTCGCCGGCTGCCAGGCTCTCTGCAATGGCATCCCGGCAGGCAGGCCCGTACCCGGCACAGAGTGGCTCCACGCCGCGACGCCCGCCGCTCTCGGGCAGCATGGCGTCGTTGCGGTCGAGTCCTCTGGCCAGGGCGCGGATGAGCGATTCCGAGACGAAGGGCATGTCCCACGCAACGCACACCACCGGTGCCGGCGCCTCGATGACAGCGGTGTAGATCCCCCCCAGCGATCCCAGCCCGGGTCGAGCATCAGCCACGATCCTGAGATCCTGCCTCCAGTCTCGGGCTTCCGGCGCATTCGCGACGAGCAGCGGAGGCTCGCCCAGCGCTGTCGTCATCACGTCTACCAGCCGGTCCAGGATGCGCTCTCCGCCAACGAGCTCCAGGCCTTTGGGATTTCCGCCAAAGCGCGTGGCTCCACCACCGGCCAGAATGGCTCCCCGGACTCTTTGCCGGTTTCCTTTCCTGCTTACCCGCTTACCCACTTACCCGCCCTCAATACCGCCGCCCCCTCCTTCGCTCCAGGATGATGTCGAACCCGACCGTCATGCTGAACAGATGCTTGAAGACTCGTTTGTGAGGTGGAACGAACCCCGCGACGGGAATGGTTCCAGTGACCTGCTGGATGCCCACCATGTTGTCTCGAATTTCCCACCGCAGCTGAGAACCCTTGGACAAGCCCGCGGTAAAGCCGACTCCGAGTGCGAACGAGGGATCGATCCTCGAGTTCCTGTCATCCGAATACACGACTACCGTCGAGGGTGTGGGATCGGTTGGGAACTCGCCGGCGGTGCGTATGGAGCTCTGGTTATTGAGAGTGAAACCCACATTCGCCCTGGCGTAGGGAGAGAAGAGCTTCCGGCTGTTGAACCGCAGAACAGGTCCGACAGAGAGTGTGACTGCGCTGGCCGGTTTTTCTCTGCCCTGAATCGACTGGCAGACCTCCGTAATGTCGGGAGAGCCGGAGGAAAACACATGCCGGCAGTTGTCCTCCAGGCCGAGACCCACCAGGAAGCCCTCGACCGCGAGACCCAGATGCTCACCGGGGAAGTAGATGCCGCCGAAGCCAACGACGAGGTTCGATCGAATCCGGCGGCTGAGCGCAAAAGTGTCGGTCGGGTTGGTGAACTGCACTGCCTGTGGCCCAACTGTCCAGAGGTGCTTGCCGCTGATTGCGCCGAGCGATACCCCCAGCAGGAGCCTGGCCTCATCTCCAGTGGCCTGGGCATGGGCCGCAACGCTGGAGGTGGCGGCCGCGAGTAGACCAAGGCACATGACCGTTCGAAAGCGCATCAGTCCCCCAGAGATTGATGGTCTACGGCAAGACACCGGTCCATAACGACGGTGATGTCGGCCGCTTCCAGGCTCCGGGCCACGTCATCGTGCCGGATTCCCTGCTGCATCCACACCAGCGCGGGCTTCACCTCGAGCAGTGCCTCCAGCAGCGCCGGAAGGTGCTCGGACCGCCGGAAGATGTTCACGATATCGATCGGTCCGCTGGCAGCAGCCGACCCGAGGTCGGGGTAGACGCGCTCGCCCAGTGTCACTCCACCAGCCGGGTGGACCGGGATGATTGTGTAACCGGCACGCTGAAGATATGACGCGACTCCATGGCTCGGGCGCTCTGGCTTTGGACTCAGGCCCACCACGGCAATTCGGCGTGCGGTCCGGAGGATGTCGGCCACCAGCGCCATGTCAGGCTGCACCCGGGCCCACCGCACCGTGATGTTGTGGGTGTCCGCTCACCGCCCGGCCGATGAGAATCATGCCGCTCCGGCGTGCAATCTCGACGGCAAGGGTAGACGGCACCGAGGGGGTAGCGACATAGGCCAACCCTGCCCGTGCAGCTTTGAAAGCGAGCTCCGCCGAGATCCGGCCCGTCACCAGCAGGCCCATTCCCTGCACTCGTCGCCCGGCCAGCAACGCCCCTCCGAGTACCTTGTCCACCGCATTGTGCCGCCCAATGTCTTCCGCATGGGCGACCAGCGGGGAAGGAAGAGCGTGCTGGTCGATCAGTGCCGCCGCGTGAATGCCGCCGGTGTCCTTGTAGCGCTCGCCTTTGGCGAACAACGCCTTGAAGAGACTGCGGAGCTCCTCCAGCGCGGGAGGGATCCCTCTAGTCGGCTGAGCCTCGACTGTCGCGGGATCGGCTAGAAAGGTGGAGACGGCGCCGCAGCCCGAGGCCAGCACAGGCTTCCGCCCTTCGGCCTGAACCATGGCTACTCTGTCCGCGGGTACTTCCGCCCAGAAGCCCAGGTCTGTAGCACACGGACGCAGGTGAACCTGCTCGATCGCGTCGATATACCCCTCGCCGTGCAGCCAGCCGATGGCGAGCTCTTCCAGCATGTCGGGAGTACACATCCAGGTCACCGCCGGATGGCCGTTCACCTCGAGCCAGACCGGGACTTCCTCGACTACGGCGTCTTCCGACATGCGGCCGCCGCGCTTCGGAGGTTGCACCGTGTCAGTCGGGTCCGGTACAGTCGGCATATAGCGTCGGATCCTCCATGATGCGTACCCGTTCCAGCAGGAGGCCACCTGGCAGCCGGGGGGTGATGCGGTGGAAGATGTAGGCGGCTATCGCTTCGCAGGTGGGCAGCGTTTTTCCGTAGGCGAACGCCGGAACATCCAGGTTGAGGTGCTTCCCAGCGAACGGAGCCACGACTTCTTCCTGGAGAATGCGGTCAAGCTCCGCCAGATCGAGCATCATGCCGCTGTCGTCCAGCTGTCCCCGAACCGTAACCGCGCACCGGTAATCATGCCCATGGCCCGGTGCATCCGCTACTGAGCCGAATACCTCACGGTTGCGATCCTCGCTCCAGTCCGGCCGGTACAGCCGATGTAACGCATGGAATCCAACCGTGCGCGTGAGAGATGCGGCCATGTCAAGGCGAGAAGGCATACCCCAGACCCACCTGGATCCATGGGCTGGCGGTCCATTCAGAGAGGTTATCGCCGACGATCACCGCATTGGGGTCGTCCGGAGTCCCTGGCTCCAGCGGGGGCTCACCCTGAAATGTGACCGGATAGTTCAGCTTCCAGAACACTGCCCGGGCCTCACCCCGCAAGTGCAGCCGATCGCTGAGGAAGAACCGAAAACCGGCGCTCGGTGCCACGTAGAACTTTCTTCCGAAGTCGTAGTCGCTGGTGTCTGCCGGTGTGCCGCCGGCGAAAGCCAGCCCCACTCCAGCAGCGAGGAATGGTGCGATCCGGTTCCAGCTCTTCCCGCCAGTCACGTTGAGCTGAAGGTTGAGGTCCGCGAAAGTCACCGATTGCTTGACCGGCCCGGTCCTCCGATTCACCAGCTGCACGAAGGGATCGATGATGAAGCGGTCCAGGTTGCCATGGGAGAGCCCGAGACCGACCTGAATCGTGCTGCCGGTACGGATGTCGTACCGACCTCCAAATACGGTCCCCTTATGGGGGCCTATGTTGAACTGGCCGCCGCTGCCGCCGAAGTAGCTGCCCTGAGCCGTCAGGGTGTGGCCCTTCCGGATATCGCGATAGGGGGATTCCTCCGGCGGATACCCCACTTGGGCCGCCAGCGGCTGGGTTGCCAGAGCACAGAAGACCATGATCCTCAGTCCGGCCATCAATCACACTCCCGCAGATCCTGGCCGGTCATCTCCGCCGGCCGCTCCAGACCCAGCAGGCTCAGTACCGTGGGTGCTACATCGCGCAGCGAACCATGTGCCCGCAGTGCCGGCGCGCTCGCGCTCACCGCGACGAACGGCACCGGATTCATGGTATGGGCGGTGTGTACCCCGCCGGTGAGGGGATCGATCATCATTTCACAATTGCCATGGTCCGCGGTGACCAGGACGCTGGACCCGGCTTTCTCCGCGCTGCGGAGCACTCGGTCGAGGCACTGATCCACGGTTTCGACCGCTCGGATGACTGCCGGGAGGACGCCAGTGTGCCCCACCATATCCGCATTGGCATAGTTGCACAGCAGGAAGTCGTAGCTTCGGGCTTCGATGGCTCGGCAGAGTGCGTCTGTGACCCCTGCAGCACTCATCTCTGGTGCCAGGTCGTAGGTTGCGACCCGCTGGGATGGAATAAGGCAGCGCTCCTCTCCAGCATACGGTGGCTCGTAGCCACCATTGAAGAAATAGGTGACGTGGGGATACTTCTCTGTTTCTGCGGTGCGGAACTGAGTGCGGCCCTGGTCAGCCAGGACTTCGGCCAGAATTCGAGCCAGACTGAACGGCGGGAATGCCTGTGGAATCGGGAATGTCTGGTCGTACTGCGTCATAGTCACGCAGGCGAGTTTCGGACGATCGCGCACCTCGAAGCCTTCGAACCCCGGGACTGCGAGCGCGGCCACGATCTGCCGCATGCGGTCGCTGCGGTAATTGAAGAAGAACACACCGTCCCCATCCCGCATGGTACCGACCGGTGTTCCGTTCCGTATGTGCACCAGTGGCTGGATGAATTCGTCCGTTTCCCCGCGCTGATAAGCGGCTTGCACCGCGAGCACCGGATGCTCCACCGGATTCCCTCGGCCGTGCACCATGGCATCGTACGCCAGGCGGGTCCGCTCCCAGCGCCGGTCACGATCCATGCCGTAGTAGCGGCCGGTCAACGTCGCTATGTCGACTTTGCTCCCGGCAATGCGTCGCATATCCATGAGCAGCGTCCGCACCACCTCGGCACCCAGCGTCGGTGCTGAGTCGCGGCCGTCGAGAAAGCCATGGATCGCGATGGATTGTACTTTATGCCGGATGCCGAGCTCGACACACGCGAGGAGATGCCGATCCAGCGCGTGGACGCCCCCGGGTCCGAGCAGTCCGACGAGATGAAGCGTGCCGCCAGTCTGTCGAAGACCGGCGCAGAGCTGCACCAGTGGCTCAATCGTGTAGAAATCACCAGTTTGAATGCTCTGGGAGATCCGAACCAGGTCTTGAGGCACTACCCGCCCGGCGCCGAGGTTCAGGTGGCCTACTTCACTGTTCCCCATCTGACCTTCGGGTAGACCTACTGCCAGGCCGCTGGCGTTGAGCAGCGTTCTGGGAAAGGATCTCCAGAGCCGTACCCAGGCGGGTGTGGACGCCAACTCGATCGCATTGCCCTCACGCTCCTGCCGGTAACCCCAGCCGTCCAGGACCACCAGGACCACCCCGGGGGTGCTTCTGTTTGACATGGGTCTCCGCGTGTTCTACAATGCGCCACTGTGATTTACGCGCCGCAATCTAGTCCCGGCTTGCGCTGGCTACCAGCCTGCGCTCTGGGGGCCTTCCTCCTGTTAACTCCCGCCGTCCAAGCCCAGGAAGTCCGGGAAATTTCGGTTGCCACCCGGCTGCGCAAGGAGCCGAAAGGCACGCCACTGGTGTCACTGCCGGTAGGAACATCGGTTCAGCCGAAGCGGACCCGTGGCGAGTGGCGCGAGGTAGTCTTCGAGGGCTGGATATTCACCCGGTCGACGGAAAGGACCACCCGCGACGGTTTTGACCTGGTGGTAACCGCATCCGGAGGCGAGAACATCCGGGAGTCGCCCAATGGAGCTGTAGTTGGACGGGTCCGCACCGGCACGCTTCTGCGGAAGGAGGAAGTACGTGGAGCATGGACCCGGGTGCAACGAGCCGGCTGGGTACCGCGACAAGCGGTAAGAGCATTGCCCCAGCCACCCCCTGTCCCAGAGCAGCCTCCCGCCGAAGACACGGCCGGTTTCGCCGGGCTCGACCAACCCCAGGAATCCGGTGCGCTCACCGTGCAGGCGTCCGCTTCGGCGCCGGATGAACCCCCAACCGAAGCGGAGCGGGCCCGCGTGGCTCGTGAGACTGTGCTCTTTGCGGCACCACAGGGTGGGCAGTATGGCATACTTCAGCCGGGGGCTCCGGCTCGTGTGCTGAGCCGCTCCGGTGAATGGACGCGGGTGCAGTTCGAGGGGTGGATTCGCGAGTCCGATCTCAGTGGCGGGGCGGAAACATCGCTGGGCGGCGTGACGGCAGCTGAGGTCAGGGCCGATCCATCGCGCTACATCGGGCGAACGGTGGACTGGCGTCTCGAGCTGATCGCGGTACAAACCGCCGACGAGCTGCGTGTCGAGATGCCGAAGGGTCAGCTATATCTTCTTACCAGAGGTCCGCTGCCCGAGCCGGGCTTCGTGTACGTCATGGTCACGCCGCCTCAGGCGGAGGAATTCCGCTCGCTCCAGGCTCTTCAGGAACTGACGCTGAGGGTCACGATCAAGGCGCCTCGCACTCGCTTCCTGTCCACGCCGGTGGTGGAGCTGGTCTCGAGGGTCTCGGAATAGTGCGGCTATGAGCTATGAGCTGTGAGCTGTGAGCTATGAGCTATGAGCTATGAGTCACTAGTCAGAAGCGTCGCAGACCAGTAGCCACTGGTTAACAGCTAACAGCTAACAGCTAACAGCTAACAGCTAACAGCTAACAGCTCAGAGCTACTAGCTCATAGCTCATAGCTCACAGCTCGTAGCTCACAGCTCATAGCTCGTAGCTCATAGCTACTAACTAGCAGAGCTAACACCCAACACCCGGCCACCCCATGAACGACCTTCTCAAGCAACGCATCATTCGGCTGCTCGATGCCGCCAGCGATGAGCGCGGCTATCAGATTCTCGACTACGCAGAATTTCTGGACAGCAAGTACGCCGAACGATCCCAGCCTGACGGGTTCCTGTCGAAGATCACGGCCACGGTCGAGAACACGATGCGCGCCGGCAAGGTGCCGATCCAGGCCATCACCGGCACGATGGGTCTCATGGACAGTGCTGCCAAGGTGATGAAAGGTCTGGCTGCGGCCGGCCAGGCGGTGGTCGAGGAGGCGGTAAAAGCGGTCGAAACGCCGAAGGACGAGGACTCGAGGTCGAAGCCTTCCAATCTGCCGTCCTGAGAGGACCGCCAGTGGCCGCTCCGACCAAGGCTCCTCCCCCCGTTACCACCCCACCTTCCGAGTTCATCCGCGGCATAGGTCCCGTGGCCGCGATCTCACTTGTGGTCGGTTCGATGATCGGGTCGGGGATCTTCATTGTCTCGGCCGATATCTCGCGACAGGTCTCGGATTGGGGTCCCGGCGCGCTCCTGCTGGTGTGGGTGATCACTGGAGCAATGACCGTTACCGGCGCGCTGGCCTATTCCGAGCTCGCCGCAATGATGCCGAAGGCCGGTGGCCAGTACGTCTTCCTCCGCGAGGGCCTCTCGCCGGCTGCAGGCTTTCTCTATGGCTGGACTCTTTTTGCC
>DATFFX010000447.1:0-5832 GCA_035249825.1 Gemmatimonadales bacterium
TTCCGGGCCGTCTCGCGCAACTGGTCGTCGAAGCTGTCGTTCAGCATGGTCTTCAATCCTTCGCAAAGTCGGCGAGCGCTTCTCTGAGACGAGCACGGGCCCGAAACAGTTGAGCCTTGGAGGTGCCGGGATGGACGCCGAGAGAGGCGGCTATCTCCTGGTGGGTATAGCCCTCCACGTCATGCATGACGAACACCGCTCGATAACCTTCGGGCAGATCGTCGATGGCTCGGGACAGCCGTTCCTTCAGGTCCGGCTCCGCCTGCCGATCCAGGCGGCCGGCGGGCATGCCGTCGTCCAGGTTCATCTCTCGGTCGGAAGTGCGTCGCACCTTGCGCAATCCGTTCAAGGTTATGGAGATGGCAATCGAACCCAGCCAGGTCGACAGCGCGGCCTCACCTCGGAATTCGCGCAGCTTCTCGAACGCTTTAATGAAAGTCTCCTGGGTATAGTCCTGCGCCCGGTCAAGATCGCCCGCCATCCGATAGACGAGCCGGAAAACCCGGTCGACGTGCCGGTCATACAGGGCACGCTCCGCTATCGGGTCACCCGCCAGCACTCGGCCGATCAGCTCTTGTTCGTGCACCCGGCTCCGGATGGTGGTAGTGGCTTCAACCGCACCTCTGACACAGCTGACTCGCGGAGGGTTGCTTGAGCAACCCTTTGGTTGATTCTCCCATCTCAACCTGCGACAACAACCGCCGCCTGGTGAGCAGGGGCTCAGGAATCAACTATAGGGGGTGCTGTATGGTCGAGATGATGCGCTGGAAGCCGGTGACCGTGTTCAAAGTACTGGATCACGATGGCGAGCCTATCGGCGAGGTGGTTCAGCCCAAGGCTGCACCAATAGTGGGGCGGGGAGCGAGGACGGTGTTATTGGTACGCGGTTCCGGAAACGGCGACCAGCTGAGCGAAATGTAACTTACTTGCCGCTCAGGACTCTTTGCTGCGCATCCAGCAGATCCAGCCGCCGATCGATCACCCGTATCTCTGCGTCTGCCACATCCACACTGGAAGTGGCTTCCATTCGTTGAGCTTCCAAGGTCTGCTTCTCGAGCTCGCCGATGACCCGGTCCAGGCTCGCTCCACCGGCACCGCCAACGGCCGAGCGTGAGCGTCCTACCCGCCTGGTGGCCAGCTGAAGCTCGAGCCGCAGGGCCTTCTGGCTGAGATCTGCCAGCTCAGCGCGCTTCGTCTCGAGCTCGGTCTCCGACTGCCGTAACTTCTCGCGAACCTCCAGCAGGTCGATTTCACGCTCAGCGGCCTTGCGTTCCGCCTCCAGTCCTGCCCGGTCGGCCTCCCGGTTCTCTCTCTTGGCAACACTCACCCGCTCCTTGATCCTGACGATTTCTACTTTCCTCGCCTCGATTGTCGCTCGGGCACCGAGACGCATGGTCTCCGCCTGTCGCCGGCGGCTTTCGGCCAGCGTGCCTGCCTGAGTGGCCGCACGAAGGCTGCGCTTGATGGCGACTGTATCCCGGGGAGCTACCAGCATGACGAAGCTGTCGAAGCCGCTCGAGCGCTTGCTCTGGGCCATCAGCAGCGCAGGAGCGGCCGATAGAGCCAGGATGAACAGCATCGAACGCCGGGTCATGGTAAGGCTCATGAGTACGCCTCGAGCAGGTAGTGAGGGAGTTCCTTGGAAGTATCGGTTGGATCCAAACGACCTTTAAAACGGCGGCCGATAGCTCACCCCATCTACGCCACTAACTGCTTGTCGCTTCATCGCTTCCACCGCCGCTTGAGGGTTGCTGGCAGCTACTTGGGGCAGCTATATTTGGGTTCTGTCGGCCTCCTCCGGCCGTTTGCCCTAGAACAGGAATTCCATGACCGCACCGAACTCGCGCGAACGTATTCTGCCCCGGCTCATCGAAGAGGAGATGCAGCAGTCGTTCATCAATTACTCGATGAGCGTCATCGTCTCGCGGGCGCTTCCTGATGTCCGGGACGGCCTCAAGCCGGTACACCGACGGATCCTCTACGCCATGAACGAACTGGGCCTGGTGCCTGGCCGGGCCTACAAGAAGTCCGCTACCGTGGTTGGCGATGTTCTCGGGAAGTACCACCCGCATGGTGACGGCTCTGTCTACGACGCGCTCGTCCGCATGGTGCAGCAGTTCTCGCTTCGTTATCCGCTGGTGGATGGGCAGGGAAACTTCGGGTCGGTAGACGGAGATCCGGCGGCGGCGTACCGGTACACCGAGGCTCGGCTTACCCGTGTCGCCATGACGATGCTGGAGGACATCGACCGCAACACCGTCGATTTCCAGTCGAACTTCGATGACCGGCTCCAGGAACCAACTGTACTGCCGGCGAAGATCCCCAACCTGCTGGTGAACGGCTCGAGCGGCATTGCGGTGGGAATGGCCACCAACATACCTCCGCACAACTTGCGCGAAGTGGTGAAGGCCGTCCAACTGCTGGTCGACAATCCTGAGGCCACCATCGGCGAGCTCCGTAAGGCTATCAAGGGACCTGATTTCCCGACTGGGGCCTACATCTATGGACGGGAAGGAATCAAGGAGGCCTATGAGACCGGCCGCGGCCGCGTCGTCATGCGGGCCCGGGCCCAGATCGAGGAGAAGGAGAGCAGCAACCGCTCACAGATCGTCATCACCGAGATCCCCTATCAGGTCAACAAGGAGAATCTCGTCAAGGCGATCGCCGAGCTGGCCAGCGAGAAGAAGATCGAAGGGATCGTGAACGTCAATGACGAGTCCGATAAAGAAGGAATGCGGATCGTCGTCGAGCTCAAGCGCGACATCATCCCCAACGTCGTGCTGAATCAGCTTTATAAGCACACCCAGATGCAGACCACCTTCGGTGTGATCATGCTGGCGCTCACCAATGGTGCGCCGAAGGTCATGAATCTGAAGGAGCTGCTACAGCACTTCATCGATCACCGCCACCAGGTGATCATCCGGCGTACCCAGTTCGATCTCGATGCCGCCCAGGCGCGTGAGCACATCCTCGACGGCCTGAAGATCGCCGTCGACAACATCGACGAAGTGATCAAGATCATCCGCAAATCGGAGGATACGCCGGATGCCGATGCGAGGCTGCGCAAGCGGTTCGGTTTCAGCGAGAAGCAGAGCGACGCCATCCTCAACATGCGTCTGGCCAAGCTTACTGGCCTCGAAATCGAGAAGCTCGATGCCGAGCTGAAGGAAGTACGGGCGACGATCAAGGAGCTGAAGAGCATCCTGGCATCCAGGCCGAAGCGTATGGCGATTCTCAAGGAAGAGATGGAAGAGGTGGGAGAGACCTTCGGCGACAACCGCCGGACCGAGATCGTGGCGGACCAGGGGGAGTTCACGGTCGAGGATCTCATCGCCGAAGAGGATATGGTCATTACCGTATCCCATAGCGGCTATATCAAGCGGATCCCGATCACGACCTACAAGCGTCAGCGCCGAGGTGGCCGGGGCCTGAACGGTGCCGATCTCAAGGCGGATGACTGGGTCGAGCATCTGTTCATCGCCAGCACCCACGACTACCTGATGTTCTTCAGCGACCGCGGCCAGGTCTACTGGCTCAAGGTTCACGAGATACCCCAGGCGGGACGGGCTGCACGGGGCAAGCCGGTCATCAACTGCATAGCCATCAGGCCGGAGGAGAAGATCGCGGCGTTGGTGCCGGTACGGGAGTTCACCGACGATCAGAGCCTCATTTTCGCCACTCGACAGGGTACGGTGAAGAAGACCGTCCTGTCCGCCTACGGAAACGTGCGGGCGAACGGGATCTGCGGGATAAACGTCGAGAAGGACGATGAGTTGATCGACGTCCAGGTCTGTGGCCAGAACAGCGATATCATCCTGGCGACGAAAGACGGCATGAGCATTCGGTTCCACCACGGTGATGTCCGCGACATGGGGCGGGCAACGACCGGGGTGAAGGGGATCGAGCTGCAGAAGGGTGATGAGGTGATCGGCATGGTGGTCGTCCGGCGCGATGCGAGTCTGCTGGTGGTCAGTGAAAAGGGCTATGGGAAGCGCTCCGAGCTCTCCGACTACAGGGTGCAGAAACGCGGGGGAAAAGGCATCATAACCCTCAAAAAGACGGAGAAGACCGGTTCGATCGTAGCGCTGAAGGAGGTCATACCGGACGATGAATTGATGATGATTACCCGGCATGGCGTCATCATCCGGCTGCCTGTAGACGGTATCCGGGTTATTGGCCGCAACACCCAGGGCGTGAAAGTCATGAACTTGGATTCCGGTGATGCCGTGGTCGACGTTGCCCGGGTGGTGAAGGAGGACGAGGCAGGGGCGGAGGGGGTGGTGGGTGGTGACGAGGCCAGTCCCACGGCCAATGTCGAGTAAGTTATAGTTGGAGATGACCTCCACTGGAGAACGCACGGCGGGCCTCTCCGCTCAAGGTGCGGTAGCTGCGGCTAGCGCCGTATCAGTAGAGGCTCTTCGAAGTGCTGCACGCGCGCTGGAGAGGGTCGCCCTCAGGACCCCGTTGCTGGACATTCCGGCTCTGGCCCAGCGCCTGGGGGTTCCCGTCGCTGCGAAGTGCGAGCATCTCCAGCCCGTCGGCGCATTCAAGATCCGCGGAGCCTACACAGCGATTTCCAGAATCCCTCACGAAGAGCGGCTTCGGGGGGTGATTACCTACTCCAGCGGTAATCATGGGCAAGCGGTGGCGTTCGCGGCGGGTCTGCTCGGTACGCATGCGGTAGTAGTCATGCCCGAGCGGGCGCCGGCCATCAAAGTGGCGGGAGTGAAGCGCCAAGGTGGGGAAGTGATCATTGCGGGCAACAGCTCCGCTGAACGCTTCCTGATGGCTCAGGCGATCGCGCAGGAGCGCGGCTTGGCCATGGTTCCCCCGTACGAAAGCCTGGACGTCATTGCTGGCCAGGGAACCTGCGGCCTGGAGATCCTCGAGGAACGCCCCGCGGTAGACACCATCCTGGTCCCCGTTGGTGGCGGTGGTCTCATCGCGGGTATCGCGGCCGCGGTAGCGGCCATCAAGCCTTCGGTCCGCGTGGTCGGAGTCGAGCCCGACGGCGCGCCGAAGCTGGCCCGCGCGCTCGAGGCCGGTCACCCGGTGAAGCTGGAGCATACCCAGAGCATAGCCGATGGGCTCCTGCCGCTTTCCATCGGGGAGCTGCCTTTTTCAGTCTTGACCAGCGTAGTGCGTGAGGCTGTACAGGTCTCCGACAGTGAGATCGCTGCTGCGGTGCGCTTCCTCTATGAGGAGATGCAGCTCGTCACCGAGCCTTCTGGTGCCGCCACTACCGCCGCTCTCCTGGCCGGAAGAGTGCAGCCCACCGGTTCCACCGTCGTGGTGGTGAGTGGGGGGAATGTCGATCCCGAGCTGTTCCATCGCCTGGTGACCCTCTGAGAAGCTCAGGCTGAATGACCGTCCCTCCCAAAATTCTCGTGGCAGACGATGACCAGGCCCTCTCCAGGACCCTGTCGTGGATCCTCAAGGAGAATGGGTATGACGTTTTCACCGCGCCGGGCGGCGAGCATCTCTTCGAGCACCTGACTGCGGAACAGTTCGACCTGCTCCTCCTCGACATCATGATGCCCAAGGTGGACGGGCTGCAGCTCCTGCAGCGGGTCAAGGCGGACCCGCGGTTCAAGGATCTGCCGGTACTCATGATTTCGTCCATGCCTCCCGAAGAAGCCACTGTCCGATCGCTCGGCCTCGGTGCTGCCGACTTCATTCCCAAGCCATTTCGAGTTCGGGAGCTACTCGCCCGGGTAAAGGCCCACCTCAGGGTGGGACGGGAGCTCAATCAGGCGCGGGCCGAAGCGCGCTCCCGCTCCGAGATGATGGACATCATGCAGGAGGTGACTGCGTCGCTGAAGCCGGAGGAGA
>DATFFX010000448.1:0-6380 GCA_035249825.1 Gemmatimonadales bacterium
TTATTGAAGGGTATAGCTTTTACGGGCAACGCCTCCTGAGAGGAATCATGGGTAATTACCGGATGGCAGTGATCTCGCTCGTCGTTGGTGCGGCCGCGGGCACCGCGTGCAGTCAGGGCTCAAGCAAGACCGGAGACACCGCCGAGGCTCAGGCCTCCACGGCCGCGGCAACCGACGGAACCGCCTGCACACCACTGGAGACCCGGGAGCCAAATGCCTCCGGCCAGCGTCCCGCATTCGCCGGCCAGACCCGCGCCTGCGAAGCCAAGTCAAATGTCGCCTTTGACGTGACGGTGTTGGCCAAAGGACTGGAGCATCCCTGGGCGGTCGAGCCCCTGCCGGACGGCGGCCTGCTCGTCACTGAGAAGCCGGGCCGCATGCGCATCGTGTCCGCAACAGGCCAGATGGGACAGCCGATTGCCGGCGTACCCGAGGTGGATGCCCGGGGCCAGGGAGGCCTGCTCGACGTAGCGTTGAGTCCCAAGTTCGCCACGGACCGGGCCATCTACTGGAGCTACTCCGAGCCACGGAAGGGCGGCAATGCAACCAGCGTAGCTCGCGGGGTACTGTCTCCCGACCAGCGGCGCCTGGGAGAAGTTCGCGTGATCCTGCGCGCCCAGCCCACGTATGACGGTACCATGCACTACGGTTCCCGTCTCGCCTTCGGTCCCGACGGCATGCTGTACGTGACCCTCGGCGAGCGGTCCGACGCCCCGATGCGGCCTCAGGCACAGCGGCTCGACAGCCACATGGGGAAGATCCTGCGCATCAATCCCGATGGCTCGGTGCCGAAGGACAATCCCTTCGTTGGGCAGTCCAACGCCCTGCCCGAGATCTGGACTCTGGGTCACCGAAACATACAGGCTGCGGCGTTCGACCCTCAGGGACAGCTGTGGGAGGTGGAGCACGGCACCAACGGGGGCGACGAGCTGAACCTGATTGAGAAGGGAAAGAATTACGGGTGGCCGCTCGTGGCCTATGGCGAGGAATACTCAGGAAGGGCCATTCCCAATGCGGTTACGGCACGCGAAGGGTTCGAGCAGCCCGTTTATTACTGGGACCCCGTGATTGCTCCGTCCGGCATGCAGTTCTATACCGGTGACGCCTTTCCGGCCTGGAAGGGAAGTCTCTTTGTCGGTGCGTTACGGGAGGCCAGGCTGGTCCGCCTGACTCTGGAGAACGAAAAGGTGAGCGGTGAGGAGCACCTGCTTGCCGACCGCGGCCAGCGGGTGCGCGACGTCCGACAGGGGCCGGACGGGTCGCTGTTCATCGTGACAGACCAGGAGAACGGGCAGCTCTGGAAAATCGTACCCCGCCGCTGACGGTTGGTGGATCGACGTCCGGTATGTTCAGCCTCTCCAGGAGCGGGGTGCTGCTCCCGAGAGGCTGGCTGCTGGACAACCCCGCCGGCGCAGCATAGGCTTATGTCTTCGGCCGTTCGGCCTCCAATACGACCCCGTAGAAAGACCTAACCCTCCCGCTCTTTTCTTCCAGGACAGTGAGGATCAGTACGTGAGTCCCAGCAGCAGACTTCCCGCCGTATTCCGGGAGCATGAGGCAGACCTCCTCCGCGATTGGACCCGCGAGCAGTCTCAAACCCTGGCATCGCAGCAGGGACGTTTGTCGGAGGCAGACCTGCGGGAGCAGTCCCGCGAGTTTCTTTCCCTGCTGCGGCGTGCCACTCAGGACGGTGACCTCACAAACATTCGTGGCTCAGGCTGGCGGGAGGTGCTCGAGGCTTTGAGTAGCCTGTCCCGCTCGCGGGCTCACCAGGGCTTTACTCCCTCACAGACGGCCAGCTTCATATTCTCGCTGAAAGGGCCTCTCTTCAGCCGGTTGAGCGAGGAGCTCGGGGACGACTCGGCAGCTCTGGCGGAAGAGACCTGGACGGCTACGGTGCTGCTTGACCAGCTGGGGTTGTACACGGCGGAAAGCTTCATCAAGAACCGCGAGGAGATCATCTCCCGGCAGCAGGAGGAGATGTTGGAGCTGTCGACCCCGGTGGTCAAGCTGTGGGAAGGTGTTCTCGCCCTGCCGATGATCGGAACGCTCGACAGTGCCCGCACGCAGGTCGTCATGGAGACCCTCCTTCAACGGATCGTGGAAACCGGCGCCGAAGTGGCGATCATCGACATAACCGGGGTACCTACGGTGGACACCCTGGTCGCACAGCATCTGATCAAGACCGTGACCGCGGCGCGGTTGATGGGCGCGGATTGTATCATCAGCGGTATTCGGCCTCAGATCGCGCAGACCATCGTTCATCTGGGAGTCGATCTGGGCGATGTCGTAACCAAGGCCAGCCTGGCCGACGCATTTGCGGTTGCGCTGCAGCGCCGCGGCCTGGCGTTGACGGCCGCCCGGCCCCGGCCGTAACAGCCGCGAGCATGGAACGCATTCCCATACTCAAGATGGGCGACTGCCTTCTGGTGACGATCCAGGTGGACATGCACGACCGGCTGGCGCTGGCGCTTCAGGAAGACCTCACGGCACGGATCTCCGACACCAGCGCTCACGGCGTCCTGATCGACATCTCCTCACTGGAAATTGTTGATTCGTTCATCGGCCGGATGTTTGCCAACATCGCTGCCATGGCCCGGGTCCTCGACGCGGTGACGGTAGTGGTCGGAATGCAGCCGGCAGTAGCCATCACTCTGGTCGAGCTGGGGCTCTCACTTCCCGGTGTCCGGACGGCCCTCAACGTAGAACGGGGGATCGCGCTGCTGCGCTCTTCGCTGGACGTGCCTGAGAACGGTGATGTCAGCGGAGTCTCCTGACGCTCTGGAGATCCGCAGCTCTGCTGATGTTGTAGCTGTGCGACAAGCGGCCCGGGCATTGGCCGATCGCGTCGGATTCAGCCTGGTGGACCAGACGAAACTGGTCACCGCCGCCAGCGAGCTCGCCCGCAACACGATCACGTACGGGGGCGGAGGGTCGGTCCGGCTCGAGATGGTGGAAAACGGGATACGCCGCGGCGTGCGCCTCACCTTCGAGGACCAGGGTCCAGGGATCCAGGACGTGTCGTTAGCGCTGAAGGATGGCTATACCACGGGCCAAGGGCTGGGCCTCGGTCTCGGCGGAGCGAGACGGCTGGTGAACGATTTTACGATCGAATCCGCTCCCGGCAGCGGTACACGGGTGGTCATTGCACGATGGAAATAAGCTCGCTGGACGCCTCACCGGTGTTACTGAGTATTGACGATCCATCAAAGGTCGGCGAGGTGCGGCGCGTCGCCACGAGCATGGCCGGGCGCCTGGGTCTGGGTGAGCAGGATCAGGGGCGCCTGGCGCTGGTGCTGACCGAGGCCGCCAACAACGCTCTCCAGCACGGTGCCGGTGCGGAGATCGTTCTGCAGCCCACAAAGAACTCGCGGTCCGGTCTCGAGGCTCTCCTGGTCGACAAGGGGCCCGGTATAGCCGACGTCGAGCGCGCACTTCGCGATGGATACTCCACCGGCGGTACGCCGGGAACCGGCCTCGGCGCCGTCGCACGGCTTTCCGACAAGTTCGACATTTACTCGGTGGTTGGTATCGGTACGGTGTTGCTGATACAGATCTGGTCGCGACCGCCCGGCGCTGTCCAGGGGCCCGCAGCACACCCACACCAGCTCGAAACCGGGACCGTCTGCTTACCACGGCCCGGAGAGACTGCCTGCGGCGATGCATGGGCCGTGGGTCGCAGCGGTGACCGGGTGGTCCTCATCGTCGCTGACGGTCTGGGTCATGGCCACGCGGCCGCCGCCGCTTCGATGGAAGCCATCCAGGTCTTCGGCAAGAGCCTGACCATTCCTCCAGCCCACCTCCTCGCCGATATACATACCGCGCTTCGAAGCACGCGCGGGGCTGCGGTTGCGATTGCGTCGCTCGATCCCGGCAATCACACGATCCGGTACGCAGGTGTCGGCAACATTGCGGGCTCGATCGTCACGGCGAACAGTATCCGAAGCATGGTTTCCCACAACGGCACGGTCGGGCACGAGGTCAGGAAGATTCAGGAGTTCGAGTATGATTGGCCGGCTGGCTCACTCGTCATCATGCAGTCCGATGGCCTGCAGACGCACTGGCGGCTCGATCGATATCCGGGTCTCACGGCGAGGGATCCTGCAGTGATCGCCGCCACGCTGTACCGGGATTACTCCCGGGGCCGTGATGACGTGACGGTCCTGGCGGTTCGGGAAGCGACGCATAATGGGATCATCAGGTGAGTACGGCTCTCCCGCACCAGCTGCTCTCGACTGTCGAAATCCGGCTGGAGCAGGACATCGTCCTGGCACGTCGTCGCGCTCGTCAGGTGGCAGAAGCACTTGGGTTGGAAGGGCAGGATCAGAGCAGACTCGCCACCGCGGTCTCGGAGATCGCCAGAAATGCGTTCGAGTACGCCGGCGGCGGTACGGTTGAATTCTTGCTGGCGATGAATGACTCGCCGCCACTTGCCCTGGTGCGGGTGAGCGACCACGGTCCGGGCATCGAGGATCTTCCCGCCGTTCTCGGGGGTCAGTACCAGTCGCGGACCGGTATGGGATTGGGAATAGTCGGTGCCCGCCGCCTTACCGACCACTTCGAGGTCATGTCCAAGGTCGGCGAGGGAACCAGGGTGCTGTTGGGCAAGCGCCTTCCCCACCGAGCCTGGAAGCTGACCCCTGCTTCCGTATCGCAGATCAGCGCGCAATTGGACAGCGTCCGGACTCTGGACCTGGTTTCCGAGGTCCAGGAGCAGAATCAGGAGCTCCTGCGCAGCCTGGAGGAGGCGCACCGGCGCCAGGCGGAAATCGAGCGCCTCAACCAGGAGCTGGAGGAGACCAATCGCGGAGTGGTGGCGCTCTACATGGAGGTGGATGAGCACGCCAAGGATCTGGGGCGCGCGGCGGACCTGAAATCGCGGGTTTTGTCCGACATCAGCCACGAAGTTCGCACTCCGTTGAACGCCATTCTCAACATCAGCCGTCTGCTGTTGGACCGACTGGACGGCGAGCTGACCAGCGAGCAGGAACGTCAGGTCCGGATGATCCGCGACTCGGCGGTTACGGTAACGGATCTGGTCGACGATCTGCTCGAGCTGGCGCGGATGGAGGCCGGCAAGACAGTCGCCCGGGTGGTAGGCTTCTCGGCTGCTGATCTGTTCGCTGCACTCCGTGGCATGTTCCGACCACTGGTAACCTCGGAAACGGTGAGCCTGCTCTTCGATGACGTGACTGCGGTTCCCGCGCTCGAGACCGACGAAGGCAAGGTAGGGCAGATCCTCCGCAATCTGATCTCCAACGCGCTCAAGTTCACGGAAAAAGGAGAAGTGCGGGTGTCGGCTGAGTGCCGGGGCACCGACACGATTGCTTTCTCGGTTGCCGATACCGGGGTTGGCATCGCGGACGAGGATAGGGACCGCATCTTTCAGGAGTTCCATCAGATCGAGCATCCATTACAGCGACGCGTGCGTGGAACTGGATTGGGACTCCCGCTATCCCGCAGACTGGCACAGTTTCTCGGTGGTGAGCTGTCAGTCCAGAGTCAGATCGGCCAGGGGTCAACGTTCACGGCCGTCATCCCACGCAGATACATCGAGAGAAGAACCTCCGAACGACGAGACGCTCAGGACAGGGTTATCTCGGCAGCCCTGTCCGGCGCCGGGAGTACACGATGAATAAACCGACCTCGGGCAAGATTCTGGTGGTCGATGATACTGAAGCCAACCGCTATACAATCGCCCGCATCCTGAGAAAAGAGGGATTCGAGGTCCTGGAAGCCTCAGACGGTGTGACAGGTCTTTCCCTCATGAGCGACGAGTTGGACCTCGTTATCCTCGACATCCGAATGCCTGAAATGGATGGCTATGAGGTATGCCGACGGGTCAAGGCCGATCCGGTTCTGCAGGCCCTCCCTGTGCTGCACATCTCGGCAACGTATACCGCGACCGATGATATCGCCTACGGTCTCGAGGCCGGTGCGGATGGGTACCTGACCCATCCAGTCGATCCCGCAGTGCTGATCGCCACCGTGAGGGCGTTCCTCCGTTTGCGACAGGCCGACCGGGCGTTACGGCAGAGCGAGGCTCACGCAAAATCACGGGCTGAGGAGCTACAGGCCGTCATGCAGGCTGTCCCTGCGGCTGTCATGATCGCCCACGACCCAGCGTGCCAGAGAATCACCGGCAACCCAGCCGCATATGAGCTCCTCCGACTTCCCAAAAACGCGAATCTATCCGGTACCACCGGACGAGAAGGCGCCAGCCGGTTCCGGATCCTGCGCGGCGGTAAAGAGCTGTCAGCCGCAGAGCTCCCGATGCAGGAAGCCGCCGCGTCGGGCTCATCCGTGCTGAGCCAGGAGCTGGAGATTCGTTTCCCCGATGGATCCTCCCGGCATGTCTATGGCAGCGCTACCCCATTGTT
>DATFFX010000449.1:0-4231 GCA_035249825.1 Gemmatimonadales bacterium
GAGAGCGTCGCGACGCTCACGCGGATCGCCTCGGGCGCACCGCCGGAGAAGGCGCTTCAGACGCTGATGCGCGCCTACCTCTCGAAGGAACACCTCGAGGGCCCCGAGACCGGTTGTCCCATGGCGGCGCTCGGCTCGGAGATGTCCCGCCAGGCGCCCGAGGTTCGCCGCGCCGCGACCCGCCGGATCAAGGAAGCGATCGACCTTGTCGCGCGGCAGTTCCCCGATTGGGGCAAGCCGGCGGCGCACGAACAGGCACTCGCCACCCTGTCCACGATGGTCGGCGCAATGGTGCTGGCTCGCGCCGTGGACGATCCCAAGCTCTCCGACGCGTTTCGTTCGGCGGCGCTGAAGCACTCCACCTCCACCAACTCCTGACGCGTATGCACCAACTCCGGCGTTGTGTTTGTACTGAAATATGATGTCCATCATATTAGGCCACGGCAGTTGACCTCAATGGAAAGCGAGCAGCGTATGTCGAGCAACGGAACGCAGGGGAACCGCCGGGTGGCGATCGTGACGGGCGCATCGGCCGGGATTGGAGCAGCAACCGCCCGGGCGCTGCATGGGGCCGGGTACCGGGTGTTCGGCACCTATCGCAAGCCGCCGGCATCGAGGGTGCCCGGGGTCGAATATCTGGTTCTGGATGTGACGAGCGATGAATCGGTGAAGGCTCTCGTGGCTCAGGTAGTGGACCAGGCCGGCCGCATCGACCTGCTGGTCAACAACGCCGGCGTGGGCTTGATCGCAGGTGCGGAGGAGTCATCGCTCGAGCAGGCCAAGTCTCTCTTCGAGGTCAACCTGTTCGGGCTTATTCGCGTGACCAAGGCCGTGCTTCCCATCATGCGCCGGCAGCGGGCCGGACGGATCGTCAACCTCAGCTCGGTCATGGGCCTGATCCCGGCACCGTTCATGGCCCTGTACGGAGCGAGCAAACACGCGGTGGAGGGCTATTCCGAGTCGCTCGACCATGAGGTCAGGGGCTCGGGTATCAGAGTCGTGCTGGTCGAGCCGGCGTACACCCGCACGTCATTCGAGGGCAACGTCTACCAGGCGGACCAGCAGCTCGAGGTATACGGGCCGGCGCGATCGAACGCCGAGTCGGTGATGCGGGAGGCGATGAAGGTCGCGGACTCGCCGGAGCTGGTCGCGAGTGCGGTGGTGAAGGCGGCGACCGCGCCGAGCCCGCAAGGCCGCTACACCGCAGGGCGGCAGGCGCGTCAGGTCAGCCTGCTCCGGCGCTTCGTTCCCGCGGCGGCGTTCGACAAGAGTCTTCGGAAGCAGATGCGATTGCCGGCATAGGCGAGCCTAACCTATACACGATTACTCCCTTAAGGAGGCTACCAATGTTCACAGGAATCCAGAGTCGCGCATTTGTGGTGCTGAGCCTGGCGCTCGTACCCATCGGAAACTCGCTGCCCGGTCAGAGTGTGACTCCGGCGGATACGGCGAGTCAGGATAACAAGATCCGGCTGTCCTATCACGTGAAGGCAATCACGCGGGACAGCTCGGGACAGTACACCATGTCGGGTACAGTGAGTGGGGAGCGGCAGGGTAAGGCGACTCTCGTGTTCGGCTTCGACGAGGGGTCGTCCGGGCAAGTCGGCAAGATACCGGTTCATTCCTCCTGGGTAATCACCGCGGTGCCGGCCTCGGAATCGTTCAAGGCAGAATTGAGTGGAACCGCCGAGGTGGTCACGGGTCAGACCCACCTGGTCGGCACGATCACCGAAGGCGCCAACAAGGGGCGTCGGGTGGAGACCAGCAGCCGGCTGCTCAACTTCGGGCCTAACAAGTCGCTCAGTGACATAGATGGCAACATGACTATTGATGGGAAGTAGGGGAGTAGCCCGGTGATCCCTATCATGGGTTACGCCGCCAGGATGTTGAGACTGAGCCGCTGCCGAGAGTGCACCTCGGCGGCGGTTATCATTTCGGTCTAGTCTAGCGAAGCAACCGCAGTCCGTCGCGGACCTCATGGCAGAAGAGCCTTCGGCTGTCTCCAGGCCGGCGCGATGACGAATGTGGGTGAGCAGTACAACAAGAAGCTGCGCGTCGCGTGTGTAGGCGCCCGTGTATCTCTGCCCTTCTGGAAATCCAGTTCCCTGCCTCCATCTACAACTGGTCTGGCCCGGGCTTTGCCCTGTCCCTCCCGCCTAGTAGTCGCACTCGATTAACAGACAGCTAAACCTCGCCCTATGGGTTTAGCCATGCTTAGAAGCAGGATTTGGATCTCGACCGCCTACTGGTTCGCCAGATTGCTCGCAATTTAAGAAAGCGCCACCCACTCACACCCTGAAGACCTATGAAGCCGCTAGCCCCGGTTCGATCACGGCTCTGCCGTGCCTGTGCCGCCACCACTCTGTTGCTCATGAGCGCGTGCGGCGGTTCTGAGGGCACCGATCCGTCATCTGTCGCGAGCCTCCAGGTAACGGTAAATACGACGGGAATCAATCTGGATCCGGACGGCTACACGCTGCTGGTCCAGGGAACCGAGCGCGGCCCGCTTGGCGCCGTGGGCGGCACAGCCACCGTCACCGATCTGGCTCCGGGATCGGTCTCGGTGGGTTTGAGCGGGGTGGTGGAGAACTGTGCGGTCACCGGCCAGAACCCTCGCTCCATCACCCTGACCGCGGGTCAGGTTACCACACTGGCGTTCGCCGTCATCTGTTCCCCAGCCGTCGGTACGATCGAGATCATCACCACGACCACGGGTCCGGATTCCGACCCCGATGGTTACATGTACCAACTCGATGCAACCCCCGTGACCACCATCGCGGCCAACGGCTCCGTTCAACTCGGCGGAGTATTGGTGTTGGGCAGCCACACCGTCACGCTGTCGGGGGTGGCGAACAATTGCACCCTGGCAGGCGGTGCGTCGCGAACCGTTGTCGTGAGTGCAGGCACTACATCGCCCGTCACCTTCGAGGTGACATGCGTCGCGCGGGTGGGGACGATCCAGATAACGGCGAGCAGCCAGGGGCGGGCGCTGGATCCGGATGGGTTCACCGTGCAGGTGGATGCCGGAAGCGCTCAGGCGGTGCCGGGCAACGGCACGCTAACGATTTCAGTCCCGGCGGGATCTCGCACGATCTCCTTCGCAGGGGCAGCCGAAAACTGCAGTATCACCACCCCCACTAGCCAGACGGTCAGCGTAGCGTATCAAGGCACCGTGAGCATCACCATGGAGGCACTCTGCCCCGGCACTCTCGGAGGGCGGATTCTGTTCCGTGGCTTCAATGGGCTGGGGTCGATGGCGCCGGATGGTACCAACGCTGAATCGCTGCCGCCGATTCCCTCGCTCTTCGCGGAGCCAACGGCTTCACCTGACGGCCAGACCATCGCGTACTGGGGGCACAATGCCAACAGTGTTCCCCGCATCTACACCGTACGTTATGATGGCAAGAACTACCGGCAGCTGTCACCGCAGTCCGTTTTCTGCGCGGAGGAACCGGCGTGGTCACCGGACGGCGCCTCGATCGCGTTCACTAACTGCGACGATCAGACGATCTGGGTCATGAACCCGGACGGAACCAATTCGCGCCGGGTCACCCCGTCCGGGATTAGCGGCGATGCCCATCCCGACTGGTCTCCCGATGGTACGCGGCTCGCCTTTGCTCATAACGCGCAGCTGGGGATCATGAACTCGGATGGGTCGGGCCGAACAATCATCGATCCCGGTCTTACGCTGGCATGGCCACGCTGGTCGCCGAGTGGGACACGAATCCTCTTTACCGGAGGCGCGACTATCGTAGGAGAAGGCAACCTGTACACAATGAACCCTGACGGAACTGCCCGGGACCAGCTCACCACGACTGGGGTGGCCTTCCGCGCGCGGTGGTCGCCCGATGGCCAGTTCATCACGTACACGCAGAGTGGTTCGGCACATGGAGTCTACACCATGCAACAGAATGGGTCGGTACAGACCCGCGTCACTCCCGCGGACAGCCCTGGAACCGACCCCTTCTGGGTGGAATGAGAGACCTTTGTAGGGTTGAAGAGGTGAACCGCCGTCGGGAGTGGAACCCAGCGGCGGTTTCATTTCGCTTGTGTCTAACGAAGCGACCGTAGCCCGACCCGCATCTCATCCACCAAGAGCTTCGGCTGTTCCCACGCCGCAAAGTGCCCGCCCTTGTCGAGCTGGTTGTAATGGATGAGCCTGGGATAGGCACGCTCGGCCCAACTCCGCGGCGTATGGTATTGCTCGTCAGGAAAGACGCTCACCGCAACC
>DATFFX010000450.1:0-8843 GCA_035249825.1 Gemmatimonadales bacterium
CTTTGGCGGCATAGATACGACGTTACAGGCTTTGCCCCTCGGTGAACGTCGGACGGAGAGATCGGCGGGGCTGGTCCAGGGCAACGAGCCGGACCCGGCACTCAGGCGATACGTGGCCCGGATCGACTCGGTGCATGCCGCCCGTGGAGCCCCCGCCCGGTGGAGAGCGTTGCTGGTACGTGCGTCCGCGGATCTGGAGGCTGCGGTAGCCAGCCCTCCGCGCGCTTCCCTGAATGAGCGTGGGGTGTACTACACCCGCGGCATAGAGCTCGAGGATCAGCTCGCCCATCTCAACGCCGCAGCCTGGCATCTCGGCCGGGTCGTGTTCGACGCGCTGATCGATGACGACCGGGTCGTCGCAGGCCAGACCCTGCGCTGGACTTTGTCTGCCTGGAATGCCTCGGAGGAGCTGCGTCACGTGGCGATGCGGGGTGCCCAGTGCATCCTCCTGGAGGGCTGCCACACCCCTGATCAGGAGGCCAGGGCTCATGCTTTGGCTGCGGGTCAGGTCAGCACCGACACCTTCAATTTCGACGTGCTGGATCAGCCTTCCTCCACGCCTTACTACCTCAGGTTACCCCGCACCGGAGACCTGTACCAATGGCCGAGGGAGCAGGTCGATCAGGCGCAGATCACCGGGGGACTTCCGTATGGAGAGCCGTTCGAGGCCCCCACGTTCCTGGGATCGATCGAGGTGAATGCGGGCGAGGCCCACAGCCTTGGAGCGTCCCGATCGGCTGAAGCAGTGTTTCAGTTCAATGATCAGGCACGAGGCGAGGTACGCCGCCCGATAACGGTGGTGCCGCGGATCGATGTAAAAATCGACCCGGCAACCGAGCTCTGGCCTACCAATTCAGTGGTGTCGCACCGCTTCACCGTTACCCTCACGCACGGAGCTCCGGATTCCACGTCCGGCACGGTGAGCCTCCAGCTCCCGCGCGGCTGGCCGGCGGTGCCTCCGCAGAAGTTCCGATTCACCCGTCCAGACGAACGCGGCACCTTCGACTTCGATGTAAAGCCCCCGGCAAGGTTGGCAATGGGATCAGCCGAAATTCGTGCGGCTGCCCGGGATTCGGAAGGCAGGGTGTACGGGGTGGGGATCTTCACAGTGGATTACCCGCATATTCGGCCTCATGCATTCGCGAAGCCAGCAAGTGCAACACTTCGAATGGCTCCCCTGGTGCTGCCCCGGCTCACTCGTGTCGGGTACATCCGTGGTGCGGCGGACCAGGTCCCGGAAGCGCTCGCCGGCGTCGGCGTTCCTGTAGTCATGCTCAGCGGGCCGACACTCGAGCGGGGTAACCTCTCCCGCTTCGACGCCATCATCGTTGGTCCGCGGGCTTACGAGACGGATACTGCCCTGATCGCGAATAATCGCCGCCTGCTGCAGTATGCCCGACGCGGAGGTCTCGTGATCGTGCAGTACCAACAGCATCGATTCTTCACCGGCCAATTCGCTCCTTATCCATTGACCGTCGGGGGGCCGCAGGTGAGCCATGATCGGGTAACCGATGAAACGGCGCCGATGAGCATTCTGGCCAAGGAGCACCCTGCTGCACGCTTGCCCAACCGTCTGGGCACTGGAGACTGGATGGGCTGGGTTCAGGAGCGAGGCTTGTACTTCGCTCGAACATGGGATCGGCGCTATCAGGCCGTACTCGAGACCCACGACCCGGGCGAGTCCCCCCTGAAAGGTGGGTTGCTGATCGCCCCGGTTGGGAAGGGGACATACGTGTATACCGGTCTGAGTTTTTTTCGTCAGCTGCCGGCGGGAGTCCCCGGTGCCTTCAGGCTGTTTGCCAACCTCCTGGCGTTGTCCAGATGACGGAGGAGAGGGTGAGGGGCGGAGAAGAGATAACGGAGGAGCGCTGACGGAGAAGATGGAGACGACGCAATAGAGATGACCGGAAAGACGGAGAAAACGGAAAGGGTAGAAGGGAACGAGCTGGTAGCGTCCAGCCCTTTCCTATGCCGAGCCGTTTCCATCTTTCCAGTCCTCTCCGTCCTTTTCCTCCTCTCCGCCGCCTGTTCCGCTGATCACCGCATACCCGTCGTCCTCTACTCCCCTCACGGCCGCGATCAGCTGACCTTGTTGGAGCGCGCATTCGAGCGCCGCAGGCCCGACGTGGATGTGCGATGGCTGGACATGGGATCTCAGGAGATATTGGATCGGCTCCGATTCGAGCGGGTCAATCCACAAGCCGATGTCTGGTTTGGCGGGCCCAGCCCGATCTTCGAGCGGGGAACTCAGGATTCGTTGCTGGTGCCGTACCGTCCAGACTGGGCCGACCGGATCGATCCGAGAGCAGTCGGCCGGGACGACCTGTACTTTCCGGTCTACCGCACGCCGGCCGTCATTGCCTTCAATAGCCGCGCGGTCTCCAGGGCCGAGGCTCCCCGGGATTGGGACGAGGTGTTGGAGCCGCGCTGGAAGAACAAGGTGATCATCCGCGATCCCATGGCGAGCGGAACGATGCGCGCTATCTGGGGAATGATTCTGTTGCGTAGTCTGCGTGAAACTGGTGACACCGGAAAAGGGATGGCCTGGCTCCGCCGGCTGGACGGTCAGACCAAAACGTACACCATCAATCCAGCACTCCTGTATGAAAAGCTGGTCCGGCAGGAAGGGCTGGTGAGCCTCTGGGATCTGCAGGATATCCTGATCAGTGCGGCCAAAGGTATGCCCCTCGGCTATGTCTTTCCGCGAAGTGGCACCGTAGTCATCGACGATGCGATAGGACTGGTCCGGGGAAGCCGCCATCCCGCCGCAGCGCGGGCATTCATCGACTTCGTCGGCAGTGATGAGGCTCAGTTGCTCGCTGCACGAGAGGTCTTCCGGCTACCGGCACGCGAGGACCTTCCCACCGACTCCGTTCCCTACTGGGTCGCGGAGGTGGAGCGCGAGATGATCGTGACCGATGTGGATTGGGGGCTCCTCTCCGCTCACGGAGCGGAGTGGATGCGCTACTGGGATCAACACGTGCGGGGGACGGGTAAGAAGTGAGAGCTGATCCGTGACGTTCTTGCGTCTGGAGAGCCTCACCAAACGCTTCGACGGAACGATGGCGGTGGATGACCTGTCCCTCACCATCGAGCGTGGTGAAATGCTCGCCTTGCTTGGGCCGAGCGGGAGCGGAAAGACCACGACGCTGAGGCTCCTGGCCGGATTCGAGGCACCTGATCAGGGACGGGTGATCGTCGAGGGAGAAGATGTAACGCGATTGGAGCCTGTGGCTCGCCGCTTCGGTATGGTTTTTCAGCACTATGCCCTTTTCCCCCATCTTGATGTCGGTGAGAACGTCGCATTCGGGCTGGAATCGCTGGGTGTGCGCGGGGAAGAGCTCGACCGGCGGGTTGCCCGGGCGCTGGTGCTGGTTGATCTGAACGGCTTCGAACGGCGGCGCATAGGCCAGCTTTCGGGAGGCCAACAGCAGCGGGTGGCTTTGGCCCGCGCCCTGGCCCCTGAGCCCCGCGTTCTGCTGCTCGATGAGCCGCTGTCCAACCTCGATCCATCACTGCGAGAGCGGACCCGTCGGGAAATCCGGGAGCTGATCCGCAGGGTCGGCATCACTACGATCCTGGTTACCCACGAACAAGATGAGGCGTTCGATCTGGGTGATCGGGTGGCCGTGCTGCAGGGGGGTCGTCTGGCGCAGGTGGGCACACCCGAGGATCTCTATGCGTCTCCAGCGAACGAGTTCGTCGCCGAGTTCGTTGGGCGCTCCAGCAGTATCGGAGTGGCGGTTCTGGGGGCGGCCGAGCGGGGGACCCGCGTCGCGGTGGAGGGTGCCGAGTGGGACCTCACCGACACCGAAGCGGCTCGAGGACCGGCTCTCATGGTGGTGCGGCCCGAGGCACTCCGGCTCATGGCTCCCGTTCCGGGAGCACTCATGGGTACGGTGACGGAACGAAGATTCACCGGCGCGGCGAGCCTCTTCACGGTGCTGACCGAAGGCGGTGCCTCGATCGAAGTCACGGGCCCTCCCCGGTCTGTGAGCGCCGGGCAACGCGTCAGCATCATGCCAAGCCGGCGGGCGGGCGGCGGAATCCACTTGTTCCCCCGGTCAGGATCATGATCAAGGCTCGGCGGGTCGAGGTCCTCGGCGTCGTGTTGCTGCTCCTGCTCGTCTGGCTCATCGTGTACCCGCTTGTCCTGGTGCTCATCGAGGGATTCCTCGGCCCCCGCGGCTGGACTCTGGATTTCGTCCGGATGTTTCTGGCTCAGCGCAACGAAGCACAGGCGCTGTGGGGGAGCGTGTGGATCTCTCTGGTCAGCGTCGTGCTCGCCGCGGCGATAGGAATTCCGCTGGCCTTTCTGTTCGGCCGTTACGACTTCCCCGGACGGACGGTTCTCGGTTGGCTGGTGGCACTACCTGCGGTGCTTCCACCCCTGGTCGGCGTGATCGCGTTTCTTTTTCTGTACGGGGAGAGCGGTTTTGTCTCTCTGCTGGTTCAGAACCTCTTCGGTCTGGAGCAGGCGCCCTGGACGCTTCAGGGCGCGGGTGCCATCCTGCTGGTTCACGCGTACTCCATGTACGTGTACTTCTATCTGTTCACCCGCGCCGGTCTCGCCTCTCTCGACGCGTCGGTCCTCGAGGCTGCGGCCAGTCTGGGGGCGGGACGCTGGCGCGCTTTCCGCAGGGTTGTACTGCCCCTGCTGTATCCAGCGCTCGGCGGCGCTGCCCTGCTGACGTTCATGACATCACTCGCCTCCTTCAGCGCTCCCTATATCTTCGGGGGCGGATTCCGGGTCATGACGACTCAGATCGTGGCAACTCGCCTCAATGGCGACGACGAGCTCGCCATGATCGAGACGGTATCACTGACTCTGATCGCCCTGGCAGCGTTGTGGCTGCTGCGCATCCCCCGAGGGCTGGATAGTCCAGGGGGTGGACGAAAGGGGCTGGCTCCGGCAAGGGTGCGGGTCCGGCGGCGGAGTGTGCGCCTCGCCCTCGGTCTGCTCGGTTGGAGTCTTGCAGTACTGCTCCTGCTGCCGCACCTCACGCTGCTCCTCGTGTCGCTCGTACCCCTCGGCACATGGACCACCGAGCCGATCCCACCAGCCTACACCTGGCGTAACTACCTGACGTTGTTCGAGGACCCCGTCCGTGCCCGGCCTCTGTTCAACAGCCTGTGGCTGGCGAGCGCCTCCACCATAGCCGCGGTGGGCATAGCTCTGGCCGCTGGACTGCTCTCGGTGCGACGCCGGGTTCGTGCGCGGGGTCTGATGGAAGGCGTGCTCGCCCTTCCGTGGGCTGTACCAGGGACTGTGTTCGCCATCGCACTTGCCACCGCCTTCAGCGTACGGGCCCCCATGGCTGGTCGCTTTGTGCTGGTGGGAACCCTCTGGATCCTGCCGCTGGCATACCTCGTCAGAAATTTGCCGATCACAAGCCGCGCCATACTGGCGGGATTCCGGGCGCTCGATTCCTCGCTAGACGAGGCGGCCGCCAGTTTGGGCGCGGGACGCTGGCGGACCTTGCGTCGGGTAACGCTGCCGTTGTTACGACCGGCGCTGCTGGCCGGAGCCAGTCTGGCATTCGTCACCGCTTTTGGCGACTTCGTGACATCCATCATGCTGTATACCTACGACACGCGACCCATCTCCCTGGAAATCCTGTCCAGCCTTCGACAATCCGACGTGGGGGTTGCCGCAGCGTACGGTGTGGTACTGATGGCGGTCAGTGCTGCCGTCTTCGCGCTGGGTGCCGACCAGGGAAGCGGAGGATGACAGACACCCTGATCGGCTCTCCCAGCCAGTTCCGCCGGCTGGCAGTGCTCATTGGGGTGAACTTCGTGGACATGATCGGCTTCATGATCGTGCTTCCTCTGCTTCCGTTCTATGCCCTGCAGCTGAACGCGTCGCCCGAAATCGTCGGGCAGCTGATTGCTTCGTATTCCATTGCCCAGCTAGTGGCCGCTCCTCTATGGGGACGAGTGTCCGACCGATACGGCCGCCGCCCGGCGCTCCTGATCGGACTGAGCGCCTCTGCGGCAGCCTACGTTGTCTTCGGCCTGGCTGACAGCATCTGGCTGCTCTACCTCTCGCGAATCGTTCAAGGGGCCGGCGGTGGCACAACCGGCGTGGCTCAAGCTTACGTGGCTGATACCATCGCCCCAGGCGACCGCGCACGCGCCCTGGGCTGGCTCTCCGCGGCCACCTCCGCCGGCGTCATGGTAGGTCCGGCCATCGGGTCATCCGCGGCGCACTTTGGCCAGGCTGCTCCTGGATTGATTGCCGCTGTGCTCTGCCTGATCAACGTGATCTTCGCGTGGAGATGGTTGCCGGAGTCCAGGAAGCACTCCAAGATCGGCGCAACCAAGGTCCCGAGGCCGGTGTGGTATCCCGCGTGGATGGCGCTGCGCCACCCGGGCTCACCTATCGGCCGTCTGCTCTGGATCTACGGCGTTGGCATGATCGCCTTCTCATCGATGACATCGATCATGGCCTTGTACCTGGGCGCCGAATTTGCGATCGACGAGAAGACGATCGGCTACGTATTTCTCTATGTTGGCGTTGTGTCCTTTGTCATGCGGAGTGTCCTGCTAGGGCCGATTGTGGACCGAATAGGAGAAACGTGGGCTATGCGAATCGGCACTGGCCTCCTGGTACTCGGCCTGGCGCTCTATCCGCTTCCTCGCGATCTCTGGACACTCGCGCTTGTGATTCCCGGGGTACCGATCGGCACCGCACTTCTTTTTCCAGCGACGACCTCTCTCATGTCGCGTTACTCGGACCCAGGTGAGCTGGGGGTCACCATGGGTGTCGCCCAGACATTTGCGGGCATCGCCCGGGTGGTTGCTCCGCTCCTGGCCACCACTCTGTTTCAGCGGCTCGGACACGGCTGGCCGTTTTTCGTGGCCGCGATGTTGGTAGCGTTGGTCGGGATCATGGCATTCCAGGTCGAGGTCCACTCTAAACCCAAGGCTGCGGTGGAAGGAGCTGGGGCCTGATGAATGAGGCAGATCGGATCGAGCGGCTGGAGCGCCGGTTGGCGGCTCTCGAAGAGACGGTGCGCGGTTTAGCGGGGGACCGGAGCGGGGCGGAAGTGGCGCACGAGACAGCGGGGCCACAGACGCGAGGTCGATCAGATCTCTCTCCCGATGCACCTCAGCGGGGAGCAGAAGCAGCGATCGCACCGCCTGTGCCGCCGCCACCCCGCCGCCCTCCGCTGCCCCGCCGCGCTCCCCTGCTGTCCTCCGAGCAGTGGGTTGGCCAACGGCTGCTCCTGGCGGTTGGCGTCGTCGCTCTCATTCTGGCTGCCGGTTACCTCCTTCGCCTGTCCTTCGACCGCGGGTGGATATCGCCCATCATGCGTTGTATCGGAGGAGCCATTGGCGGGATCGTGGTCGGGGCCGTGGGTTGGCACCTCCAGCCGCGCTACCGCACCTATGGAGCGGCGCTGATCGGATGCGGGGCGGGCATCATCTATCTGAGTGTATGGGCCGCGGCGCGCCTTTACGGAGTGCTCCCTCCGACTACCGGCATCGTGGGCCTCGCGTTGGTCTCGATCGCGCTCGCAATGATCGCCTATGCGATCGACGTTGAGGCGTTGGGCACGACCGCCGCTCTGGGAGCCTTTTTCGCTCCCCTCCTCCTCGGCAGGGACCAGGCCGACGCGGGTCTCCTTCTCCTCTATCTCGCCTCCATGGCGGCTGGTCTCGGCCTGGTTGCCGCACGCAGAAAATGGCGGCTTACGCTGTTCGTCGTGGCCCTGAGCTACTTCGGCGTCGCCTTCGGCAGTGTGGCTGATCGTGGGCCGCCCTGGGGCCTTCTGTTCTACGGCGTACTCGGCGGCGCCGCGGGGATTTATGTTGGCCTCAAGGAACGCTGGTGGGAAACGCGGTTCCTCTCCTTCGGAGGCGGCTGGGCCTTCGTCGTCGCGGCAAGCCGGCATCTCGATCAGCCCTGGGCCATCCTCGCGGCCGGCCTTCTCCTCGCAGCGCCAGTCTGGTGGTACGCGCTGCGTGCAACCCGGATTCTGCCATTGCATCTGTCCTCAGCCCACGGAGTGCCCGGCTGGTCTCTTGGCGAGGCCTTCTACTTCTTCCTCACTCCGGTTCTGGTTGGATGGGCTCTCTATGGCGTGGCACCAGAATGGTTCGATGCATCACCCGGGGCCGTGGCTCTGATTGTAGCCATACCATATCTGATCGCTGGCTATCAACGAGAGCGACCGGTATTTGCACTGGTTGGTGCCGCAGCTCTGGGACTGGCTGCATGGCAACATTGGGAAGGGTTGGAACGGACCTGGGCACTACTTGCCATGTCACTGCTGTGGGCGGCTCTGGATCACCGATTGAAGCGAGACGATGGACGGTGGTATGCCCTCGCAACCCTCTGGGCGTCGCTCGATCATTTATTGACTGGTGCGCTCCTGCGGCGGCCTGCATCGGATGCTGCGTTCTTTGGTCCGTGGGCCTTGGCCTTGTGGGGCACGGTGGCGGTGACCGTCGCCTTGGCGAGGGGACTCTGGAGATCGGTGGCACAGACCAATGTGGCACCCATGATTCGTGGGGGTCTCTGGGCCGCGGCAGGTGCCATGGTGCTCTTCGGTGTGACCGGCGAGATTCGGCGGTACTTCGAGTTGAAGACCGTGTCTTCGGCCGATGCGAGCCTGGCCGCGGGACTTGCCGTCAGCGCCTGGTGGCTGGTATTCGCCGCGGCCCTGATCGGGCTAGGATTCAGGCGGAACTTGAAGCAGGTCCGGGTGGCCGGCCTTGGTGTCGCAGGGCTCGCAGTGATCAAGGTCTTGGTGTTCGACCTGTCATCGCTCGACGCGCTGTATCGGGTGGGGTCCGTATTTATCCTGGGATTAGGGTTCCTTCTGCTGGCGTACCTC